>CAMPJY010000126.1 GCA_946887025.1 uncultured Salinimicrobium sp. | reverse complement strand
ATCAATTTCATTTAAAAAATTAATTACAGTAAATTTGATGAAAATTTCTACCTTTTTCTAAAATTCTAAACATGAAATCATTTACTCTAAGTCTGTTTTTCGGGTTACTTCTTGTCTTTTCTTCCTGTGGGGACGAAAAACAAAACAACGATGAAGCGGGACTCCAGGAACCGGGACAGGAGCAGGAGCAGGAAAAGCTGCCTATAGCTTCTGATAGTGTTCCCATAACAGAGAATTCAAATTATACGCAAGAGACAGTAGTTCCCGGGCTGCAGATAGCCTGGGGTATGGCTTTTCTGCCCGACGGCAGTATGCTGATCACCGAAAAAAGCGGGGAGTTGATCCATTTCGTCAATGGACAAAAACAGCAGGTCCAGGGCCTGCCTGAAATATATGTTCGTGGCCAGGGTGGCCTGCTGGACGTGGTACTGCATCCCGATTTTGAATCCAATGGCTGGATCTATTTCTCCTATGCTTCCCCGGAAGGCGAAGGCGAGGGAGGACACACGGCACTTTCGCGGGCAAAGCTCGAAAATGGACAACTGGTGGAAAAGGAACTGCTGTATAAAGCCACTCCCAATACCACTGCCGGGCAACATTACGGCTCGCGAATAGTCTTTGGCGAGGATGGCAAAGTCTTCTTCACCATAGGGGAACGTGGTGATGAACACACCAATCCGCAGGATATCACCCGCGATGGCGGGAAAGTCTACAGACTAAATGAAGACGGCAGTGTTCCGGAAGACAACCCTTTTGTGGATGAAGAAAACGCCATTGGAGCCATTTATTCTTACGGTCACAGGAATCCACAGGGAATGATCAGGCATCCTGAGACAGGGGAAATGTGGTTACACGAACATGGGCCCATGGGCGGGGATGAGATCAACATCGTCAAAAAAGCTGCAAATTACGGCTGGCCTGAAGTCACTTATGGAATCGATTACGACGGCTCCACCATTTCTGAGGAAACTTCCGGGCCTGAATATGAGGCTCCCATTTTCTATTGGGTTCCGTCCATTGCGCCCAGCGGGATGCTTTATGTTACGTCAGACAAATATCCGGAACTTAAGGGAGACCTGTTAGTTGGGTCCTTAAAGTTCCAGTACGTGGAACATCTGAGTCTTGATGGAAAAGAGGTAGTAAAAAGGGAAAAGCTGCTGAAGGATATCGGCAGGGTAAGAGCCATTGAACAAGGGCCGGATGGCTTCATTTATGTGTCGGTGGAAGGCCTGGGCATCGTAAAAATATTACCGAAGGAATGAGAAAGCTGTTAATTCTCATTCTCAGCATATTCATTATTAGCTGTAAGTCGGACACAAAGGAAAAGGAAAGTCTTGAGGAGCTGTTTCCTTCCGCTTCGGAAAACACCTCCACTTCTTCTGCCGCTCCTGAGCATTCCCCGGAAGTTGAAGAAAGCATCAACAGGGGCGCGAAGATCTATAACAATTTCTGCGCCACCTGCCATTTAGGCTCGGGACAGGGAATTGCCAATGCCTTCCCTCCTTTGAACAATTCAGACTGGTTAAAAGATAAAAGAAAAGCTTCTATCAGCGCGGTGAAACATGGCTTAAAAGGTCCCATTGAAGTTAATGGAGAGGAATACAACAGCGTCATGACTGACCTGGGGCTCACAGACCAGGAAATCGCAGATGTGATGAATTACATCTTCACCGCCTGGGATAATAATATCGAACCTTCGGTGACGCTGGAGGAAGTAGCGGAGATCAAGGAACAGACCTAACAGTTCTCGGAGACCTGTTTGGGTATATTCCAGGGAACTTTCGGAATTTGGATTTTCGAATTTGGAATTTAAAATTTCCCCCCTCTATTACTTACCTTTGCAAAAAATTAGAAATATGCTCATTATAGGTATTGCCGGAGGGACCGGAAGTGGGAAAACAACAGTTGTAAACCAGATCATTCAAGAGCTTCAGAACGATGAAGTAGATGTAATCTCACAGGATTCCTATTACCAGGACACCAGTCACCTAACCTATGAACAACGGACCAAGATTAATTTTGACCATCCAAAATCCATTGATTTCGATCTGCTGGTCTCCCACCTGAAGGAGCTGAAAAAGGGAAATACCATCGAACAGCCAGTGTATTCTTTTGTGCAACACAACAGGACCGGGGAAACCGTCACCATTCACCCGCAGAAGGTGATGATCGTGGAGGGCATTCTTATTCTCACCCATCCGGATATCAGGGATATGTTTGATATCAAAATTTTTGTTCATGCCGATAGTGATGAACGCCTGATACGTCGATTAAAGCGGGATATCTCGGAAAGGGGGCGGGACCTTGATGAAGTTTTAACCAGATACCAGACCACGCTTAAGCCAATGCATCAGCAGTTTATAGAGCCCACGAAGGAGTTTGCCGATATTATAATCCCCAACAATAAATATAACACGGTGGCTGTCGATATTGTCCAGACAATCATTAGACATCGTTTAGTGTAATTTTGTATCTTTCACACCTATGCTGAAGAAACTTCGCAATAAAAAATGGTTCCGTATCGCGAGCAACAAATATCTGCTCGTGCTAAGTGGCTTCATCATCTGGATGCTCTTCCTTGACAGCAATTCCTGGCTGATCCACAGGGAACTGAATGCAGAGGTCCAGGAACTGGAAAAGAACAAGAAGTATTATCTGGACCAGATCAATACGGATAAAGCCATCATGGAACAACTAAACGATTCTCTTGAACTTGAAAGTTTTGCCCGACAGGAATATTTCATGAAACGGGAAAACGAGGAGATCTACATTATCGAATACGGCGACAGTCTTCAATAACTCTGGAGATTCCGCCCTCAACCTAAATCAACAAAAAATGAGTAGCGGTCTGTTCAATGAATTTGACAAGGTTTCAGCCAGGCAATGGAAACAAAAGATCCAGTTTGACTTAAACGGAGCCGATTATAATAAGACCCTCATCTGGAAATCAGGGGATGGTATAGATGTAAAACCTTTTTATCATCCTGAGGAAGCCCCGGCATCCGCAAACCTGGAGCTGCCCTGCGGCTGGAATATCTGTGAACAGTTATATGTCTCTTCAGCTGAAAAGACCAATGCGGCAGCCAGAAAGCTGCTGTCAAAAGGTGCTGAAAGCCTTTGGTTCATTTTACCTGAAGAAGAGGTAGACCTGCAGGTCCTTTTCACTGAAATTCCATTAGAAATCCCAGTTTATCTTGACTGCAAGTTTCTTTCTGAAGGCTTTACTTCGAAGGTTTCTGATTTTTTTTCCCATAGGAAGCAGGAAGTTTATTTGCTCACTGATATAATCGGAAAACTTGCAAGGACGGGAAACTGGTTTCACAATCTTAAAGAGGATCACGCCTTACTGGACAAGATACTTACTACAAAAGAATTTTCATCTGTATTAAGTGTGAACTCGGCCCTATACCAGAATGCCGGCGCCAATATACCCCAGCAGCTGGCCTATTCCCTGGCACATGTCAATGAATATTTCAACCATCTTGACCAGGAAGGGCAATTTTCGAAGGCAAAGGAGCTGCCCGTGGTATTCCAGGTTTCCGTAGGTCCCAATTACTTCTTTGAAATAGCCAAGATCCGGGCCCTGCGTCAGTTGTATGAAGTGCTGGCAAAGGAATACGGTTTTAATATTAAATGCCACATTCTGGCAACACCTTCTAAAAGGAACAAAACTCTATACGATTACAATGTGAATCTGCTTCGGACCACTACAGAATGTATGAGTGCGATCCTGGGGGGAGCCGACAGCATCTGCAACCTATCCTATGATGTGCTATACCACAAGAGCAATGAATTCGGCTCCCGGATAGCAAGAAATCAGTTGCTGATCCTCAAGCACGAGAGCTACTTCGAAAAGGTTGCCAATCCGGCGGAAGGCAGTTATTATTTAGAAAGTCTGACAGAACAGTTTGCAGAAAAGGCATTGGCCATTTTCAAGGAAATTGAAAAGGGAGGCGGTTTTCTGAAACAGCTGAAAGAAGGGGTGATCCAGAAGAAAATAGCGGAATCTGCAAAGAAAGAGCTGGAGGAGTTCAATGCTGGAGAGACGGTACTGGTGGGTACCAGCAAATTTACCAATCCCCAGGACCGGATGAAGGAGGAGATAGAGCTGTACCCATTTCTGAAAAAGAAGATCAGGAAAACCCTGCTGCAGCCAATATTGGAGCGGCGACTGGCAGAGGACCTGGAACAGGAAAGACTAAAAAACGAAGATCAATAAGCGCATTATGAGCAGAAAAGACCTTCAACACTTAAATATAAAAACGGAACTCTCTGAAGAAAAAAGCAGAAAGCCATCCGATTGCGATAAAAACCTTTCAACATATTCCAAAAAGGATACTGCGCAGCTGAAGCATCTAGAATTTGCTGCGGGAATCCCTCCCTATCTGCGGGGCCCCTACGCTACAATGTATGTAATCCGTCCCTGGACCATCCGGCAGTATGCTGGATTTTCCACGGCGGAGGAAAGCAATGCGTTTTACAGAAGGAATCTGGCTGCAGGGCAAAAAGGGCTCTCCGTAGCCTTCGATCTTCCCACCCACCGGGGCTACGACAGCGATCATGAACGGGTGGTCGGGGATGTTGGGAAAGCAGGGGTTGCCATAGATTCTGTGGAGGATATGAAAATTCTGTTCGACCAGATCCCCCTGGAAAAGATGTCCGTATCCATGACCATGAACGGGGCAGTGCTCCCCATCATGGCTTTTTATATTGTAGCAGCAGAGGAGCAGGGCGTAAAGTCAGAACAGCTTTCAGGGACTATCCAGAATGATATCCTTAAAGAATTTATGGTGAGGAATACTTACATATATCCCCCAACCCCTTCCATGAATATTATTTCCGATATTTTTGAATACAGCTCCAAAAACATGCCTCGATTCAACAGCATCAGTATCTCCGGATACCACATGCAGGAAGCGGGGGCTACCAGTGAAATTGAACTGGCTTACACCTTGGCGGACGGGTTGGAATATCTGAGAAAAGGCCTGGAGGCGGGAATGGATATCGACAGTTTTGCCCCACGGCTTTCTTTCTTCTGGGCGATCGGAATGGACCATTTTTCAGAAATAGCCAAAATGCGTGCCGCCCGGATGTTATGGGCAAAACTAGTGAAACAATTCAACCCAAAGAATGAAAGGTCCCTTGCCCTGAGAACCCACTGTCAGACCAGTGGCTGGAGTCTTACGGAACAGGATCCCTTTAACAATGTCGCGAGGACCTGTATAGAGGCAGCAGCAGCAGCTTTTGGAGGGACCCAAAGCCTCCATACTAACGCCCTTGATGAGGCAATCGCTCTTCCAACAGACTTTTCCGCGAGGATAGCCCGAAATACGCAGCTGCACCTGCAGCAGGAAACCCGGATCACCAAAACGGTGGATCCATGGGCAGGTAGTTTTTATGTGGAAAGTCTGACTCATGAAATTGCAGAAAAGGCTTGGAAATTAATTGAAGAGGTAGAGGAGCTGGGAGGAATGACCAAGGCCATAGAGGCGGGAATCCCGAAACTGAGAATAGAAGAGGCGGCAGCTGTTAAGCAGGCCCGCATAGACAGTGGACAGGATATCATAGTCGGGGTGAATAAATATCGTCTTGAAAAAGAAGAACCTCTGGTGACCCTGGAGGTTGACAACCAGACGGTTCGGAAGCAGCAGATGGAAAGGCTGGCAAAAATCAAGGCTGAAAGAGATTCAGAAAAAGTAAGTGTTTCGCTGAAGAATTTATCCAATGCAGCCCGAAGTAAAGAAGGAAATTTGTTAGCTTTAGCCATAGAAGCTGCCAGACACAGAGCCACCCTGGGAGAGATCAGCAGTGCCCTGGAAGAGGTTTACGGCAGGTATAAAGCAAAAATTCAATCCTTTAACGGCGTGTATTCAAGAGAAATCAAGGAAGATCCATCGTTTAGAAAAGCCCAGGAACTGGCCGATTATTTTGCCGAGAAAGAAGGCAGACGACCACGGATCATGATAGCAAAAATGGGGCAGGATGGGCATGACCGTGGGGCCAAAGTTGTGGCCACAGGTTACGCCGATGTAGGATTTGATGTGGATATAGGCCCTCTATTTCAAACCCCTGCAGAAGCTGCCAAACAAGCCGTAGAAAACGATGTACACATCCTGGGGGTCTCTTCCCTCGCGGCGGGACATAAAACGCTGGTACCCCAAGTGATCGAGGAACTGAGGAATTACGGCAGAGAGGATATTATGGTGATCGTTGGAGGAGTGATTCCCTCGCAGGATTATCAGTATCTTTTTGATGCCGGTGCCGTAGCAGTTTTTGGGCCAGGCACCAGAATAAGCGAGGCCGCCATCCAGTTGCTGGAGATTCTTATCGATGAGTGAAACCAAGGGACTGCTGTTTTTTTCTATATTTATAAAAAACAAGATCGAACAGAATGAACTATACCAGAAAAATGTTGCGCGATGACGCATTAAAGGGAAAAACCATAGTAGTCACCGGTGGAGGCAGCGGCTTAGGCAAGGCCATGACCCGCTATTTCATGGAACTGGGTGCCAATGTGGCAATCAGCTCACGCAATCTTGAAAAACTGGAGAATACTGCCAGCGATCTGGAACAGAAAACAGGTGGGGTCTGTCTACCCCTCCAATGCGATGTGCGGCATTATGACCAAGTGGAGGCCATGCTTCAGAAAACACTCGAACGCTTCGGCAGCGTCGATGTGCTTTTGAATAATGCGGCAGGTAATTTCATCTCTCCCACAGAACGATTAAGTGCCAATGCTTTTGACACCATTATAGATATCGTACTGAAAGGGAGCAAGAATTGTACGCTGGCTTTCGGAAAACACTGGATAGACGCCAAAGTACACAATAAAGTCATCCTCAATATCGTAACTACTTATGCCTGGACGGGTTCCGCCTATGTGGTTCCCAGCGCAACTGCCAAGGCAGGAGTCCTTGCCATGACTCGTTCCCTTGCTGTGGAATGGGCGAAATACGGGATCCGGTCCAATGCCATTGCCCCCGGCCCCTTCCCCACCCAGGGCGCATGGGACAGGTTATTACCCGGCGACCTGAAGGAAAAGTTCGATCTTTCCAAAAAAGTACCTCTGAAACGAGTGGGAGACCATCAGGAGTTGGCAAATCTTGCCGCTTACCTGGTTTCGGATTTTTCAGCCTACGTGAACGGGGAAGTAATAACCATCGATGGAGGCGAATGGCTAAAGGGAGCGGGCCAGTTCAATCTGCTGGAACAGGTCCCCGAAGAAATGTGGGATGTGCTGGAGGCAATGATAAAAGCGAAAAAGGGTTAGAGACGCCATGCATTGCGTCTCTACTATACCATGACCGTACCACATTAAAATTTCTAAAAAACCTGTTAACAAAATACCTTTTAAAAACCTATAATAA
>CAMPJY010000125.1 GCA_946887025.1 uncultured Salinimicrobium sp. | reverse complement strand
CATATGAGTGAGTTAAGTGTCAATCATTTATTAGGAATCAAGTATCTCAATAAAGAAGATATTGAACTCATTTTTCAGACTGCCGATCATTTTAAGGAAGTAATTAACCGTCCTATTAAAAAGGTGCCGTCCCTGAGGGATATAACGATTGCAAATCTTTTTTTCGAGAACAGCACCAGGACACGACTTTCTTTTGAGTTGGCAGAAAAACGGCTCAGTGCCGATGTTATAAATTTTTCTGCTGCCTCCTCTTCTGTCAAAAAAGGAGAAACCCTTATTGACACGGTTAATAATATTCTCTCCATGAAAGTGGATATGGTGGTGATGCGTCACCCGAATCCGGGGGCTGGAATATTCCTGTCGAAACATGTCAACGCCAGTATCATCAATGCCGGAGATGGAGCACATGAGCATCCCACCCAGGCCTTGCTGGATTCTTATTCCATTCGGGAACGGCTGGGAGAGGTTCAGGGGAAAAAGGTGGTGATCGTAGGTGATATTCTGCACAGCAGGGTCGCCCTTTCCAATATTTTCGCCTTAAAATTACAGGGTGCGGAAGTGAAAGTGTGTGGACCAAAGACCCTTATTCCGAAGTACATTGAATCATTGGGTGTTGAAGTGGAGACCAATCTTCGGAAGGCACTCGAATGGTGTGATGTGGCTAATATGCTGAGGGTGCAGAATGAACGGATGGAGATAAGTTATTTCCCCAGTACGCGAGAATACATACAACTTTTTGGACTGAACAAGACTCTGCTCGATTCCCTGGAAAAGAAAATCATTATAATGCACCCGGGTCCGATTAACAGGGGGGTAGAGATTACCAGTGAGGTCGCCGATTCTGATCAGGCCATTATTCTGGATCAGGTTCAGAATGGGGTGGCAATTAGAATGGCGGTCATTTATTTACTGGCCTCGAAAATAAAGCAACTATGAAGATAATTGAAAAGGAGGTGTCAAAGGTGCTGAGGGATGAGAATAGAAGCTTTAGCAACTACCTGTCTTTCCTGCAAGGGGAGGGGAAGCAATTGATGAATGACAATCTCGTATTGGACCTTTCTGAAGTAGAGGATCTTGGACCTGAAAACCTGAAGAGCCTTTTGCCTTGGGCGGAGGCCCAAAGGGACAGAAAGAAATCCTTTGTGGTGGTGACCACGGCAGTTGATATTTCTGAGGTTCCTGAAGAACTTAATGTGGTGCCAACCTTGGGAGAGGCTGAGGACCTGATTCAGATGGAAGAGATTGAGAGGGATCTGGGATTCTAATTCTCCATTTCCCATTTCCGTAATTTCTATAGGCAGGTTTTTTGGGAGCTTAGCCTCATTTTGAAAACAGCATCTTATGAAACTTACGATTTTAGGCTGTTATGCCGCTACCCCACGTACTTTTACCAATCCTACCGCCCAGGTTCTTGAAATAGGCAATCAGCTGTTTCTAATCGATTGTGGAGAGGGATCACAGGTAGAGTTGCGCAGGAATAAGGTGAAGTTTTCCAAAATTAAACACATTTTTATTTCACATTTGCACGGAGACCATTTTTATGGACTTGTGGGGCTGGTTTCCACCTTCAGGCTTCTGAACAGGGAAACGGAACTACATATCTATGGCCCTAAGGGAATAAAGGAAATTATTACACTCCAGCTTAAATTAGCTAACTCCTGGACCAATTTTCCTTTATACTTCCATGAATTGACAGGTACTGGTCCGGAAATCATTTTGGATGACAGGAAAGTAACTGTGGAGACCATCCCCCTGGACCACAGGATATATACCAATGGTTTCCTTTTCAGGGAAAAACCTGGAGACAGGAAGCTACTTATGGATCAGGTACTTCAATATGATATTGATGTGGTTTATTACAGAGGAATCAAAAAAGGGAAAGATGCTGTTCTGGAAGATGGTACCATTATCCCCAATAAAAGGCTTACAGGAGACCCAGAGCCTCCAAAAAGTTATGCTTTTTGCAGCGATACCAAATATAAACCTGCAATTGTTTCGCAAATTAAGGAGGTTACCGCCCTCTACCACGAATCAACATTTTTAGAGGAACATGCTTCCCTGGCAGGGCCGACCAAACATTCCACTGCAAAAGAAGCGGCAGCCATTGCCAAGGCAGCTGGAGTGGGTACGTTGATTTTAGGTCATTTTTCCACCCGATATGATGATTTTTCGTTGTTCCAAAAGGAGGCAAAAGAAGTTTTTGCCTCTGTTTTACTGGCGGAAGACGGAAAAATTTTCAGTTTCCGATAATTTCTGAATTTTTTGTATTCCTAAACAGCGTAATCGACTAAAGGCGCGCCTTTATCGATGAAATGCACAGCTGTTTCTTAATTATATTTTGTAAGAATTAACTTCATATTGTGTTAAACTTTGCATAAAATGTGTATTTCATCGAGGAAACTGTTGTTTCATCCGGAAATATCTCTACATTTACTATCCCAAATCTTACTAATTAACACACAATTATGAAGAACTTAACCTACATGTTTTGGTTCTTGGCAGTTTCTGTGATGACTCTGACTTCCTGTTCAAAAGACAGTTTGGGAGAAGAGTTGGAAACGGCTGAATTGAATACCGAAGTACCTCCGGTTTCCTATTCTTCGTTTGAACTGGAAGTATTGGATCTGATTAACGCCTATCGCGTAGAGAAAGGTCTTTCCGAACTTCAGCTTATGGATGAGAGTTCCCACCAGGCGGAGCTCCACAATAAGCATATGATAGAACATGATGAAGTATGTCATGATGACTTCCTCAGCCGATATAGTGCTTTGGTTAATAAGACAAAAGCCGAGGCTGTAAGCGAAAATGTGGCTTATGGTTACCGAACCGCCGATGCAGTTGTACAGGCGTGGATCAAAAGTGACGGACATCGCGAAAACCTATTGGATAACCATACGCATTTCGGGATCTCCATCAGCCAAAATCAGGATGGAAGGTTTTACTTCACTAATATCTTTGTCAGAAAATAAAAAACAATAATTCGAATCTTCCACAGATTTTTTTTCATAATTATTTAAAGGGAAAAGAGCCGTCTACACGACGGCTCTTTTTTTATTCCATCCATCCATAATTTAAAAATGGAATCGTTTAGATTGCCAAATAGTTTTGTGACCTGCTGTAGAGATTGCAAGTCTGTGAGTTAATGATCGGGCCAGGATACTTACTTAAACCCCACCTGCAGCGTCTTATAGGCTTTATTTCTGCTCAAGAAGGGTAGGGGAGAGGTGGAAATAAAAAAACCGCCTGAAACTGCTTTCAGGCGGTTAAATCTTTATGAATTATTTTCTATTCCATCTTTACGACCTTAAAGATCGATCTTCTGTTGAGCTGGTGCTGTTGTTCGTTGCAACGTTCGCAATCCACTTCAGGTTTTTCCTCCCCATATCCTTTGTAAGTAATAATACGATCGGAATCTACGCCTTTGGATACCAGATAATCGAAAGTCGATTTTGCCCTTCGTTCTGCCAATTGTCTGTTATACGCTGCAGATCCTCGTGCATCTGTATGTGATCCAATTTCAATCACCAGATCCGGATAATCGTTCAGCATCAGGTCTACCAGCTTATCCAGTTCTTTGGCTGCATCTTCTCTAATGTTATGTTTATCAAAGTCAAAGTATATCTTGTTGATTTCTGCCAGATATTCCACATCATTAATAGGAGAAAGCTCTATATCATACACCAGTTCCACCTGGTCATCCAGATCGGATGTTGTCAAAGTACCTGTCTTGGTATCATATTTAATATGTGCTGCCTCCGTGGAAAAATTTCTATCTCTAAATACCTCGGTTGAATAGGCACCCAGGGAATCAGTCTCAAGAAAAGCTATCTGTTCGTTGTTTTCATCCAACAATCTAAAGGTGGCATTGGCTACGGGTTTTCCATTAATGGAGTCGGTGATGGTACCTGTTAAAAGAAGCGGCTCAAGAATGGTTGTTTTGTAAATATCATCACTTCCCATTCCCCCAGACCTGTTGGAAGAAACAAAACCTTCAGGCACTTCTGAAGAAATAAAAAATCCAAAATCGTCGTGATTACTGTTAACCGGTTCTCCTAAATTCTGGACCTCTCCCCCCTCTACCACAAATACATCCAGAAGGCCATATCCTTTATGTCCGTCGGAGGAAAAGTAGAGGCGCCCATCTTCAGCAATAAAGGGGAAAAATTCATTCCCTGGGGAGTTGATGTTTTCGCCTAAATTCTCAGGAGTTCCAAAATTTCCATTGTCAATGCTTACTTTGTAAATGTCACTGCCCCCCAATCCTCCGGGAGCATCAGAAGCGAAATACATGGTTTTGCCATCAACAGAAAGGGACGGATGTCCAACCGAATAATTGTTGTTGTTAAAAGGAAGTTCCTGAACATTTTCCCAGGAATTTCCGACGGAGGTCGCTTTGTAGATTTTGAGGTGGTTTACACCATTCTCATCTCTTTTTCCGTTTTTGTTGTTCAGGTAATTGTTTCGGGTAAAGTACATCGTAGTCCCATCAGCAGATAATGTTACCGGGCCTTCGTGACGAACCGTATTGACATCTCCTTCAATCGGTACTGCTGTACCTCCTTCAGCCGGAATGCGGTATACGTCCAGAAAAGGTTCTCCGTTCCAGTCATAGATCTTATCCCTGTTAGATCCTTCAGCTCTGGCAGAAGTGAAATAAATGTTCCCATTCTGTTGTACAGCCCCAAAATCACTGAACTGAGAATTGATGTTTGAAGGTACTAATCTATAGCTTTCATATCCCTTATAGAGATTTATTTCATCTGCCCCCAGATATTCCTCCACCAAGTCCGCATTTTTCCCTTCCTCGAAATACTTCTCAAGCCATTCCCTGGATTCTTCATATTTGCGGACCCCTCTCAAGGCCTGAGCATATTTGAAGTAATATTCAGGAGATACATTCGGCTGTTGAACAACTGCTGCATAATAGGTAACAGCGTTTTCAGGATCCCTTAAGAATAAATAACTATCTGCGAGTTTTCTTTGATTATATTCTTTATTATAATCGTTTTCCAAAAGATCCTCATACACCTCTATGGCCTTTACGTAGGCGAAGTCGTCGTACAACCTGTCAGCCTTCTTCTGTTTACCTGACTGGGCAGAAAGTATAAATGCCTGGCTGATGAATACTAAAAAAAATAAGTATTTTTTGTTCATAATCCTTGTTTTAAATTAGAAGAACCTTGGGGATTTGTATTTGGTATTGTTTAACCTGAACTCATATATCAGCAGGATCTCGTGAGAACCGGAAGTGTAAGGTTGGAGGTCGGATATGGAATATTCATAAGCATAACCAACTCTAAGGGGTTCAAATATCTGGAAGTCCACAAAAGCACCAATGGCATCGTCAATTCTGTAATTGGCGCCCAGATAGATCTTTTCATCAAAAATCATGGTACCTGAGAAATCCACAGACAGAGGAGCTCCATTGGTAAGTTTGGCCAAGGCAGTGGGACGGAGTTTAAGGTTTTCATTAAGGTCAAAAACATATCCTCCGGTCAGGTAATAATGCACTTGCTCCAAAGCCACATATTCACTTTGCTTGTTATTGTCATTGTTAATAATCTTAGGTGCAGAAAGTCCAACATACCAGTCCTGAGAAGATAGAAACAAACCGGCTCCGAAATTGGGAGTCCATCGGTTGAAAGTATTACCACTGAAGAAAGGGTCATCTGGAACATCCTGAAGCAGTTCTTCATCCAGGTTATAATAACTCATCCCAGCCTTTAGTCCGAAGGACAGGGTAGTGGCTTCATTCACATTAATGGTATAGGAGAAGTCGCCATAGACATATGTATAGTTCTCATAACCTGCCTTGTCATTTATCACAGATAACCCTAATCCAACCTTTTCATTTCGCAAAGGGGAATGAATAGACAAGGTCTGGGTTTGAGGCGCACCTGCCAGTCCCGACCACTGACTCCTGTGTAAGCCTATAATTGAGATGGCATCCCTATTACCGGCGTATGCAGGGTTTATGGAGATCGTGTTGTACATATACTGCGTGAACTGGGGCAGCTGCTGCGCAGAAGATGCAAAACTTACGAACAGGATGAACGTTATGAAACAGAATTTTTTCATGTTGTATCTTTTTAATTTGTTCCTAGATAGATGTAACCTTGAATTGGCCCAATTGCAGTCTGGTTGTTGATTTCTATGATATAATAGTAAGTTCCGGAGGGTAGTTTATCCCCTGAGAATGCGTTGCTGGAAGAACCATCCCAATTGTTCTGATAGTTGTTGGAAGCAAATACCTCATTCCCCCAACGGTTGAACATTTTTACATTATAGGTGAATCCGCAGTCAACATCGAGACCTATTTCGAAGAGGTCATTGCGATTGTCTCCATTTGGGGTAATGGTTTTAGAGATGCTACCTTTAATATCATCGATACCACAATCTAATGGAATACAGTCATCATTTATAAGAACCTGTACTGTAGTGGTAGAAGGACAACCTTCAGTGATCACGTAGTCAAAAGTGTAAGTTCCTAATTCCAGCATGGAAGGATCAATAAAACCGTTCTCAAGGGCACCGGTGTTCTGATTATCGATCCAGGTACCATTCTCATTGAAATCACCAAGCAGCAATTCTGAAAGATCGAAGGTGGAGTCATCAATACAAAGTTCCCCGGGTTGGGTTTCTATTATTCCCGGTTCGGAAACTTCGTTAATTACTATCGCAACAGATTCAGAAATACATCCTGAAGCGTTTCTTGCTATAAGATCATAAGCTCCGGGATTTAAATCAGCGAATTCCCCTGATGCCTGGAAAACCTCACCGTCAATACTATATTCCAAACCTTCAACTAATGCAACGATAAATGATCCGGTCACAGCATCACATGTTGGCTGAAGAATTTCAGAAACAACCGGAGTAGCTGGAGTAGCAGGTTGAGCATTAATAGTTACTAAAGTAGCCTCAGAAGTACATCCGGCTGAATTTCTAGCTGTTACGTTATATGTTCCGGCAACTAAGTCTTCGAAATCACCTTCCACGGTATAACTCTCACCGTCAATACTGTACTCAAGTCCTTCAACAATAGTGACAGTTAATGAACCTGTAGGCACATCACAAGATGGTTGAGTATTTACAGAAACAGCCGGAGCAACTGGAGTAGCAGGTTGGGCGTTAATAATAACTGAGATAGCTTCAGAAACGCATCCGTCAAGGTTTCTGGTCGTTACGCTGTAGGTTCCTGCAGCAAGGCCGTCGAAGGTACCTGATGTCGAATAATTCTCTCCGTCAATGCTGTACTCCAATCCTTCCATAGTAGTGGCAGTAAATGAACCTGTAGCCACATCACAAGATGGATGGACAACTCCAGAAATAACCGGAGCTGCTGGAGTAACAGGTTGGGCATTAATGGTTACTGAAGTAACTTCAGAAACACATCCGTCAGAATTTCTGGCAGTAAGACTATAGGTTCCGGCAATTAGTTCTTCAAAAACACCTGAAGCAGAATAATCTTCTCCGTCAATGCTGTACATAATTCCTTCAACAAC
>CAMPJY010000124.1 GCA_946887025.1 uncultured Salinimicrobium sp. | reverse complement strand
AACTCCCGGTGCAATCACCTTTTGTTGTCTCTCAAAGCGGATGCAAATATACGCCCTCTTTTCAATTACACAACATTCCGATGGGGATTTTTCCCCTTTTTTTCTGCAAGAGTTTTCGGACGCTTCCCAATCCCCTGAACCAACAGAGTTTAGGCTCAAAATTTTACCAAGTTGAACCTGGAAAGTTCGGAAAAAACCAGTGGAAAAATATGAGTTTCGAAGATAAGCAAGGTATTGGAGGTGGGAAATTAGTTCTTTACATAAAGAAATTCCACACCAGACCAAACCGTACCCCAAAATCACGGTATGGATATAACGGAGCAGAGAAATTGTCATTACCCATCAGCAGGGAATTCACGTGTTCCAGCTTAAAAAAGATCCGGGCCTGCTTGATCTTTCCATTAAAAAAGAAATCCACTGTAGGAAAACCTTCAAATTTCTGCTGATTCTGTACATAAAATTCCGCAAGGACTGGATCGTAGCCATCCATAAAATAATCGGTGAAGTAATTCAAGGTGAATCCGGTTTGTAAAAACAATGCCCGTTGAAACCAGTGATCCTCAAAATAAACAGTGTTCCTGGTTACAAAGGAAGGCACGTGCAGGACAGTATTCCCATCCAGCACCTTTTGATACAGCAGAGTATTGACCAGACCAAATTTACCCCACCTGAACTCCCTGAAGGCACCTGCTTTTGCATAATTAATAGTCCCGTCGTACTGAAAGGGCCTTACAGCACCCGCCTCGTCAGTTCCAAAATAGGCATGGTTGGTAATGCTGGCATAGCTAGCTTCGAGCCCCAGCAGTTTCGGAAAATCGAAAGAAAAGTCAAAGCTATTGGTTGCCACATTTACAAAGTCATTCTGCCAGTTATAATTTATGTAATCACTCTGATGCAGCAGGAAATTAAAATTCGGCGCCTCTTCCCTTCTGCTTACGGAAAATGCAGCCCTGTTGTCCTGTCCCAGTTCATAACCCACTTCAGCTTCAAAATTGTGACCCTTGAAATCTCCTGCCAACCCCAGAACCAGATCCGCATGCAGATCAAAAGGTCCAAAATTATTTGAATATTCACCCCCGGCCGAAATCGTTTCTCCCAGCAATCTGTTCTGGATTCGTCCTTCTTCCAATTCCAACACGGCATTATAACCGTAATTGTAATTGGTCAGGGCAGCTTTAATTTTTATATCCCCCAAAAGCTCATTCCCGTATTTAAGGTAAGCCTCATTGTATATGTTCTCGAGCTTCACCTCATCCTTCAGGTTGACAGATTCAAAGGATGGGCCAATGGAATCACTTGCAGCCGTCTGTTGAAAAATAAATTTCTTATCTGTGAAATTCAGTACATGTCCCACAGAAATTCTATTATAAGAAACCGAATCCTCAACCGCGACCAGGTCATAGGAATGTTTCAGGAAAAAACGTTTTCCAAACAAGGTACTTTCCGCATTATTAAAACGGACCGCCAGCCGCGATCTATCCAGATAATCCTCATGTCCTGAAACAAATTGTGAGAGCGAAAGTGCAGTAAGACCTCCGTTCTCCTGATTCATCAGGTCCTGGGAGGTAAAGTGGGTTTTCAAATGATAACGTTCATTGGGGGTATTATAACTCAGGGTAGCCTGAAAATTTCCTGAACTGGTAAGCAGGTGCTGGTATTTTCCCAGAGAACGCAATCCTTTGTACCCAATGGAAAGATTTAGGTTAGGAGAAGTATTTACTGTGAACAGTGACTCCAGGGTTTGCCCCTGTTCAAATACAGTCTTGAAGTAAATCTCTGTAAAGGGAGTTGGCACATAATAATAGAGGATGTCTTCCACTTCCTTAAAATTGAAATGTCTGGCTCTGGCTCCAAAATCAGGAGTTAAATCTGAATCCCCCTCATCAAAATAATAAACCAGGCGATTATATGTCTGTCCCACGTTCGAAAAGGGAAGCAATCCGAAGTTATCCTCTCTCAGGTAATTGAATTTGTAATCCTTGAAAATAGTAAGGGAAGTGTCAACCACAGTGGTATCGTTCTCCACTGTAATAATCTTATAATCGCTTATTGGAGGTTTAGGTTTTTCTTCCTTCTGTCCTCGTTCCTCCCCTTCCTCATTATTAGGAGAACTTCCAACACTCCTGATCTGACAGTAGGACAGTGTTGGCAATAGAATTATCAGAAAGAAAAAAAATATTCGCTTCATAGTTTATAACTGCAATAGCAAAAGTATGATAAATGAACAAAACCTCCCTTAATTATTATTAAAACCACCCGACCTCGATTCGAACTCTTTGAAAAAAGCCTTCCCTTTGGGGAATAAAAAAACCGCCTAAATAAATTTAGACGGTTTTAATATTTAAACGAGTGACAGGTTATTCTCCTGCTTCTCCTTCACCTTCTTCAGTTCCTTCACCTTCTTCGGTTTCAGTACCTTCGGTTTCTTCATCAGCACCTAGCATAATAGTTTCCTGAAATGCAGCACCCCATGAAGTACCATTGATGGCTGTTCCAGCCTGTACCAGTACGGGTTTAATTGTCACTGTTCCTTCGCAGGAATTGATTAGACCGGTACCTTTTATATTATATGCAGGCTGTGGTTCACCTTCGTAGGTAGATTCAAGGTAGAATTGTTCGGGAATGGTAATAATTCCAGTTTCCAGATCGACTTGCATCTTCACTGGTTCATTTTTTACTATGACTTCTCCCCACCAATCCTGGAACCACCCAAAAAGCAGTCCGTTGATCACAAGTTCTCCATTTTCATTCATGGTAGTTTCCACTTCAGTAGGATAATCCCAAGAATCAGTACCGGTCCAGTTCGTACCTACATAATCTGCAAGATCGATAGGACAGAACCTAAGAACATTAACTGTAAGTGGATCTCCCGTAAAAGTTTCCCCTGATTCATCTACCAGGTTCAAAACAAGGGTCTCCCCAGCATTATCAATGTTGGAGTCAGTCACTTCAACACTAAAGGTTGCCTCGTTTGATCCACCCGGAATAGTCACCGACGATGGTAAAGTATAGGCGCCTGAATTTAAAGTTGACGTTTCAGCCACATCTAACGCAAATGTTCTGTCAGATCCTGAAATGTCAGCGGTGTACACGGTAACATCAAAGGATCCACTGCTGTTTTCAGTCACAGAAAAGTCCAGGCTATTGGTTTCAAATGTAGCATATGCCGGCTCTTCATTAAGATCGTCGTAATCACAGCCTACGAAGAACGACATGGAAAGAGCCGTAACAAATAATATTAGAAATTTTTTCATAATGTTTGAGATTACGGATTTTGACTGTTAATAAAAGGGTTGTTCTGAATTTCAGACTCAGGTATTTCGAAAGTCAGCCTTTCATCATTGTACTGAATTGGCACCCCTACGAATGAAAGGTGATTATCACCTCTAACGATGGTAGCCTCGTTCCTTTTCATTGCCAGATAGCTCTTACCTTCACCCCACAGCTCAATTCTTGTCTGAAGATAAATTTCATCTAAAAGCGCCTGTCCGGAAAGAGCGTCCAAATAAGCAACATCTGGTAATCTTTCAGTAAGCAAAGTCTTAAGAGAAGCAATTGCAGCGGGTTCATTTCCGATATGTGCAGCAGCTTCAGCATTAAGAAGATACATTTCGGCAATTCTCATATACACGTAATCTGTGGTAACAGGGTTTTGTCCTCCGATAACACGTTCAGGAGAATAAAACTTGTAACGAGGCATCAGATCTTCATAAGCACCGGTAGGAGCTTCGAATTGTGCTTTCCGAGCATCATCAGCCGGGATTTCAGCATACAGACCTGAGTCAATTGCCTTGGCATCTCCGGCCCATGCGTAGCTATAAGTAAACTGGTCAACCTGACCCCACCATGATACCAACGCAAGTCCAACATCCGGAGTGATATCAACACCCCACATCCAACCTGGAGTATTCAGGTCGTTAAAACCACCTACCATATCTTCTTCGTCCATTAAAGGATACCCTCCTGCATTAATGATCCCACTGGTCAGGTCGTAAACTTCCTGCCATTTGTCACCTCTGGAAGCATATACGTAAGCCAGAATTCCTTCAGCTACGTCCTTATTAATTTCTCCTTTGCTGGTGCGGTTATAACCGTCCAAAAGAGAAATTGCGTCAGTTAAATCCTTCTCCATAAAGGCGTAAATTTCAGCCTGAGTTACTTTAGGTCCATTTAAATCAGCCAGCTCATCGTATAAGGGAAGAACTTCTGCAGAAGGATCATATTCCTTAGCGAAGTACTGAGTCAAATAAAAATATGAGTGTGCTCTGATAGCTTTCGCCTGCCCCATAATATACTTGTTTTCATCTAATTCCGGAACAGCGTCATTTCCTCCCAAGGCATCAATTACAGTATTGGCTGAACGCACAATTTTGTAGTAGTACCTCCAAACCTGGTAATTTGACAGGTCGGTAAAATCCGTTGGCGCCTTAAATTCGGTGATAGCAGCCCTGTACCAGCCATAGGTACTTACAGATAAGGCCATGTCTCCCGACAGCATATCTCCGAAAATATCGTAAGCCTTATGCCCAAAATCAGTATGACTGGTCGTACCACCGGAAAATGATTCGATCATCAGGGAATAAATCCCCGTCAAGGTACCTCTAACTACGTCAGGATTTTTCTCGGCGGCTTTCGCAATCTGATCTGCAGTTAAAAATTCACTGGGCTCTTTTTCCAAGAACTCCTCACTACAACCCACCCCAAAGAGAAGTAGGGTTGCAACTCCTGTTATTTTAAATATATTTTTCATATTTTTTTATTTTAAAATTTAACTCTTACACCTGCAGTAACTGTGGTAAGAGGCGCATATAAAGCCCTACCGGAGTTACCGGATTCACTTGTATAAGGCAAGAATCCTTCTCTGGCAGTTTTCACGAACAGGTTATCTCCAGATACAAAGATATTCAGATTGTCTATTCCAATATTCTCCACAAGGCTTTCGTTAAATGTATATCCAAGAGAAGCGTTATTCAAAGCCAGGTAATCCGAACTTGTCAGGAAACGAGTAGATGTAGAAGTTGAATTCGCATCAAGTGCATCTGCAAGTCTTGGAACACTTGTAATATCCCCTGGCTGTTGCCATCTGTCGAAGATGTCGGTGTGGTAGTTTCCTCCAGCCGCACCAAAACGGTCACTCATCAATTCTGCATACTGGTAATCGTAAGCATAACCACCTAAACTATACACAAATTGGGTAGAGAAATTAAAATTCTTGTAGGTTGCCGATAAACGGAAAGCTCCGTGCACATCAGGAATACCCGATTTTCCAACATACTTATCTGTTGCTTGAGAATAAGTATCGGTAACCCTCTTGGCAACATTCGCATCAGGATTCTCATTCAGGTAAGGCGTCATGGAAAGAATTCCTTCTTCCCCGGAATCCATCAGGCCATTCGAATTGGCATCGTCAAAATACTGATACCACAGTGGAGCCCCGTTGGCAGGATCAACTCCTGCGTACTCACGCATGTAGAAATCGAAAATGGAACTGCCTTTTGAATATCCGTAAGGACTGTTGGAAGTATCCAGAATCCTTGGCTCACCTGTTGAAGGTTCGATTGGCATGGTAATGATCTCGTTCTTCAGGAAGGAACCATTTACATTTAGATCCAATTTGAAATCATCCGTATTCACAAGATGTCCGGTAAGGTTAAATTCCAGACCTGCGTTACGAAGTTCTCCATCATTCACGGTAATTATGGCAATCCCTTGAGAAGGCCCAACTCTTCGATCAAAAATAAGATTATCGGTGTCTTTAACATAATAGTCCAAAGAACCATCTAAATAAGTACCTAAACTAAATTCGACCCCTGTCTGGAACATTTTAGAAGTTTCCCAGGTAAGGTTTGGATTTCCGTTGGTGTTAGCAGAGATGGAAATTCCACCGGCTAAGATCCCTAAGTTAAAGGTATCGTAACCCGAATAGTAACCTACACCGGCTTCATCCCCTGTAATACCGTAAGAAGCTTTAAATTTCAAAAAGCTGAAAAGCTCGTTGCCATATAAGAAGTCTTCGTTTGAAGCCACCCATGCAGCACCAACAGATCCGAACGTACCCCACTTCTCATTGACAAATCGGGAAGAACCATCACGACGCACAGAACCCGTCAAATAATATTTGTCATCAAAATCATAATTGATCTGACCAAAATAAGATTCTAAGGAACGTCCTTCGGAATACCCGGTTGGCGGGCTGATGTTTTCCACAAAGTTATTCAGTTCATAAATATCAGGACTTACAGCCATTCCTTTGTATTGGGTGGCTACTGAAAAATCCTCTTCATTACTCTCGTGGGCCACGAGAACTTCCAAACTGTGGTCTCCAAACTGGTCATCGTAACGCAACAACTGCAGGAAGTTGGTGATTAAACCTTCCCAGTCAACAGCGTATAAATCTCCACCGGTGGATCTACCTCCTCCGTAGAAGGGGTTTCTGAACTGCTTATCACGGTCTATGAAATATTGCGCCCCATAACGGGTTTCAAAGCTTAAGTTTTCAGTAATGGTGAAGTTGAAATTGAAACTTCCGTTCAATTCATGTCTTTTCTCAAGGTTATTGTCATAAAGCGCTGAACCAATTGGATTCAGGTTATTTGCATTTGGACGGGAACGGAAACCTGAGTCTGTTCCGTAATCATACTGGAATCCACCAAAAACAGGATCAGGAACCAGTTCTCCATTGTCATCCCTTAAGAAAACAGGGAAAATAGGCGCCATTTTATCTGCGAATTCAAAAATGTTTTCAGCACCATCTGTTTGACCGTTATATAATCTTTCTGAATAGGCGTATCCAATATTCGCTCCAACTTCCAACCATTCTTTTACCTGAGAGGTAACATTTAAACGAGTGGTATACCTGTCGTAACCGGTATTTACTGAATATCCTTCATCATTTAAATACCCGAAAGAGGAATAGTAAGTGGTTTTTTCATCTCCCCCCCCAAATCTTACGTTGGCTTCTGTTCTCACACCCGGATCAAAGGAAAGATCTTCATACCTCTCTGGTGTGAATTTACGAGTTACTCCCTCGCGAACCAGACCAGTTGCAGGATCGATCAATTCTGCAGCTCCTGCTACATTCCATAAGTTATATCCAGCAGGCACAACATTGGTACTGAAAAGACGTCCGTTGGCGAACGCAACCGGATTTGCTTCACCAGTTGCAACACCTCTGTTATAAAGTCCTTCCCATACTAAACCAATATATTCTTCAGGAGACTCGATAACATCATACCTTGGGATCACCTGATCGTTGATACCAGTTTTAACATCTACTTCGATAAATTCATCGCCGTTTCCACTTTTCGTGGTAATAAGGACCACCCCGTTTGCACCCCTGGAACCGTAAATAGCAGTTGCTGTGGCATCTTTTAAGATAGTAGTGGTCTTGATATCAGATGGGTTGATCGCATTGATACTTCCTTCGAATGGCACACCATCCACCACGTACAGTGGTGCCCTGTTCCCGTTAACGGAACCAAATCCACGGATACGTACAATTGAAGCTTCCCCAGGCTGACC
>CAMPJY010000123.1 GCA_946887025.1 uncultured Salinimicrobium sp. | reverse complement strand
TATTGACTCTCGTTAGTTTTTTCTTCGAAACCATATTTGTCTACCAGATATACCAGGGCAGCCATGGTGGCGGCACCGAGTTCAAGTTCTCTTTTGTTAACAGCTTCAAAGGTATCGGTTGCGGCGTGATGATAATCGAAATAACGTTGGGAATCCGGCCTTAATCCTGCCAAAACTGTTTTGCCATTTTTTAATGGTCCTATGTCGGCACCACTCCCACCCTGCTCAAAATAATGGATCAGGTAAGGCTTGAACAGTTTTTTCCACTCCAGGATCTGCTCATATTGATCATCGGTCGCATCAAAGGAAAAACCGCGGGGAGTGAAACCACCGGCATCGCTTTCAAGGGCAAAAATGTGGTTCTCATCCTTTTGTTCTGCCACTTCCGCATATTTGTTGCCACCTCTCAGGCCATTCTCCTCATTCATGAAAAGCACCACCCGAAGGGTTCTTTTTGGTTTTATTCCCGCTCTTTGAAATAACCTCAGCACTTCCATGGATTGCACCACTCCTGCCCCATCATCATGGGCACCATCTCCCAGATCCCAGGAATCCAAATGGCCTCCTACTACAATGATCTCCTCCGGAAATTCACTTCCAGTGATTTCCCCGATCACATTGTGTGACTGTACATCAGGATAATTCTTACAGTTCATTAAATAATAGAACTCTGTTTCGGGATCCAATTTGAGGACACTGCTAAGATATTCAGCATCTGCCGTGGAGATGGCAGCGGCAGGTATCCTCTGACTGTCAGGCAGATTTCCATAGCTCATGGAACCGGTATGGGGAATATCGTCAATTTTATGGCTTAGGGAGCGGACGATTACTCCTACTGCACCGTATTTAGCGGCTTCCTCGGCTCCTGAATAACGCTGATCCACGCAACCCCCATATGCTTCAAAAGTGTGAATAAGATCAGGACGCATGGCCCTGTTGTAAAAGACGATTTTTCCCTCAATCTGCTCTTTTCCGTATCGGGCAAGATCTTCAATCCCTTTCACCTCTATAACTTCTGCCTTCAAGCCACCCGAAGGAGTGGCTACAGAACCTCCAAGAGCAGCAATATTTACATTCCTGGATGCTCCGTTGGCAGGCTGAATATAAGCATATTCTGCCAGGCCCCGGGTCCATTTTGGCACCATTACGGGCTGCAGCCAGACTTTATCCAACCCCAGTTTTTCGAGTTCCTCTTCGGTGTATTGAACCGCCTGCGCAGCCTCCAGGGAGCCGGAAAGACGGCCGCCTATATTATTGGACAAATGATCCAGCCAGGAATAACTTTGCCCATCCAGCAAGGCCAGATCATACAGCTTCCTGATGTTTAGGGAATCTTTTTGTTCCTGGGAAACCTGAGCCTGAGTTCCGGTTATATAACAGAAGACGATGAATATTAAACTGATTATTTTCTTCATGGGGATGGAGTTTTTCTCAAATTCGAACAATGAAAACAAAAGTAAGAAACCTGAGCTTTGAAAATGGACAATAAGTGAAAGTTTATTCAAAAAGCTGGGTACAGAACTTGTGAAGAAGTGGCTTATTTCCTTAGCCCCTCCACAGTAATTTTTTTATCTTGCAGCAAAAATAAGACTTTTGGACAAGCAGGAAATTATCAGTCACGTTTCGACTTTACTACAGGAAATTCCGACTTCCATGGAAATCGTCAAGGACGATTCCAAAAGGGAACAACGCTTTCATTATCTCGCCACCCATATGGTGGAAAAGGCTATTGAAAAGGACGCCCTTATAATTTCTGAAAACAAACGAGGGATTGCGATCCTGTTCCGCACCAGCGCAAAAGACAAGAATTTCTGGAAAGACCTGAAGCAGGATATCGGGCTTGCCATTAACGTGACGGGGATAAGAAAAGGTTTAAAAGCACTCAAGGTTCAGAAGTACGTGAAGGAACAACGCCCTAAGGAGGGGGAATACCTGTACTGCTGGTTCTGGGGCATACTCCCCGATTCCCGTGGAAGTGACGACAGCAAAACGGCCTATGAAATGAAGAATAAATTCTATGCCCTCGCTAAAGCCACCCAGTTACCCATCTATGCAGAGACTCGTATCAGGCGAATCAGCCTGGCCTACCGCCGTTACGGCTTTGAACTGTTCAACGAATGGGACCATCCCAGCGGGGACAAAATGTATTTTCTCAGATATTTCCCACCACCGAAAGAAAACTAGAAGAGGACCTATTTACTGGCAAATAATCTCACGTCTTCAGCACTAACCTCTTTACCTCCGAGAATTATAAGCCTCTCCACGACGTTTCTCAGTTCCCTGATGTTACCTGTCCACTCATACTCTTTCAATAGCTCTATGGCGTCCGGAGTAAAGGATTTTATATTTACTCCCTGTTCGGTAGAAATTTTTTCGGCAAAGAAATCCACCAACAGCGGGATATCCTCTTTCCGCTCCTTTAACGGCGGAACCTTGATCAGGATCACTGCTAACCGGTGATATAAATCCTCCCGGAATTTATTTTCGTCAATCTCCTTTTTCAGATCTTTATTGGTGGCTGCCACTACGCGTACATCCACCTTTATATCCTTGTCGCTTCCTACCCTGGAAATCTTGTTTTCCTGAAGCGCCCTAAGGACTTTGGCCTGGGCCGAAAGACTCATATCCCCTATTTCGTCCAGGAAAATGGTTCCCCCGTTAGCGGCTTCAAACTTCCCTGCCCTGTCTTTATTGGCGGAGGTAAAAGCACCTTTCACATGCCCAAAAAGTTCACTTTCTATCAGTTCCGAAGGGATTGCGGCACAATTCACTTCCACCATGGGAGCATTGGAGCGGTCGCTTTTCTGGTGCAACCAATGGGCCACAAGTTCTTTCCCGGTTCCGTTAGGTCCTGTTATAAGCACTCTGGCATCGGTGGGTGCTACCTTGTCAACAATTTCCTTTATCTTTTTTATGGCATCTGACTCGCCGATCATCTCGTAATTCTTGCTGATCTTTTTCTTCAGCTGGGTATTCTCCACCACAAGTTCCTTCTTATCCAAAGCGTTCCTTACGGTATTCAGCAAACGGTTCAGGTCAGGGGGTTTCGAAATATAATCAAATGCTCCGAGTCGCATGGTATTAACCGCTGTATCCAGATCGCCGTGTCCTGAGATCATGACAAAGGGAATTTCAGGTTTTATCTTTTTCACCGCTTCCAGCACTTCCACCCCATCCATCTTGGGCATTTTTATGTCGCAAAGTACCAGATCGAAGTCCTGATCCTTCAGGAGCTCAACCCCTTCCAGTCCATCTACAGCTTCCTCCACCTCATAGGCATTGTTTTCTTCTGTAAGGATTTTGATCAGCACCCGCCGAATGGCTGCCTCGTCTTCTATCAATAATATTCTAGGCATAATTAAATTTTTATTTTTATCCCGCTACGTCCATAGAAGGTATTTTCTTTATTTACGTCCATCACATCGTCCTTATTCCCATCTCTTAAACGAATATCGTTCATAATGGTATGTCCGGCATAAAGGTAATATACTAAATGTTTGGTAAAACTGTATTCATAACCGATCCCACCCAAGACAATAGTCATGGAAATGTTTTCAGCTATCTTGTCTGAATTAAGTAAATCCCTGTTGTTCTGAATGTTGGCATAAAAACCATCCAAAGTCACGAATGCCTGCAGGGCATTTTTGTTATTTATCTCGAATTTCCAGTTGCTTTTAGGCACACCCAGTGTATAGGACCATCTAGGAGTATATTGTTTGAAATAATTGATCACAGGCAATGGAAATGGCCTGCCTGAGGTAGTGGAATAATGAAGCCCCAGGATGAGGCGCCATGGTTTCTCCACTTCTTCAATGTTCTTATCTTTAATAAAAACGATAAGACCCGTATACAGCAGGTCATCCTTGAGAATTGTTCCTTCCTCAAAATTGGAAGCCATCATTACCCCGCCCTGTATCCCCAGGCGCCAGTCTTCATTCATTTTATACGTATATCCCAGATTAAGGCTGAAAGACTGGTACCTGTCGAGATCTTCTCCTTTTACAAAAGGAGTCTCATCTTTATACTTGAAATGTATATTTTCATATTCCAGGGAAGGCAACAGGTAGCTGTCATCATTTCCCATTTTAATGGGGAAGGTAAGACCTGCTTTGAATCGTCTCAGGGAATTATCCGATTCCTCCTGAGGAAAATAAGTGAATTCGACCTTTGCCAGGTCAGAAATCTGCCCTTGAGCCATAAAGGCGGGAAGCAGTATCAACGAAATGAGTGAGGCAATTTTATTCATTTTTGAATTTTTTCCTGGTTAGACTTCTCAAAAAAATGAACATCCCTTTGGGGGAAAGGAATATTTATATGGTGTTCCTTAAATTTAGCATCTATTTTGAATCGCAATTCACTTTTGATCTTCGGATCCACAAAGCTATCCTCAATGTAGAAATATAATCCAAAGAGATGAGCCGATTCTGCAAATTCCTCCAGGAGCACAAAAGGTTCAGGGCTTTTTAGAATGCCTTTCTGTTCAGCCGCACATTCCAGCAGCAGGGTCTTTACCAATTGGGTATCGCTTCCAAAAGGAGCTCTTACCTGTACAAATTCCCTGGTACTGTTGTGATTCTGGGTGTAATTATAAACAATATCGCTTATGAACTTATGATTGGGAACTATAATGATCTTGTCATCCCGGGTCAATGCTCTGGTGGTGCGAAGACGGACTTCAATAACCCGCCCAACTTTATTGTCAACTTCAATAATATCTCCTACATGAAGACTTTGATCAATAAGAATGGCTATGCCTCCTATAATATCCTGAAAAAGTTCCCGCAGTGCAAGCCCCAAACCAACAAAAAGAGCTGCAGAAGCGGTGAGCAGCAGGATAATGTTCACACCTGCAGCACTAAGGAAAAGAAGAAAAAGGATGATATATACGAAGTAGCGAATGAATCCAAAAACACTGACCACTTTAAGTTTATCCTCATAGGGCATGTTCCTGGAAACCAGAATCCGTATTCCTCTCAGCACCAGTGTGGCGATAATAACAGAGAGTATGAAGGAAAGAACCAATCCAACAGTAAATATTACCGGCCCGGTTTCACTTCCTACGTAAATAAGCTCATAGTTGAGGAATTCCTTTATGGTTCCCCATATATCCTGCTCAATTACCTTCTTTATCCCTTCGTTTTCCTGCATTGTCAATAACAATTTTAGGAATCGGATAATCTTTTCAAAGTTTTATCCTTCCTTAATATTTCAACCACTTAAACAACTCTTTGTACCCTGGTTTTTTTCCGTACATAAGAATTCCCACCCTGTATATTTTGGCAGCCACCCAAACTGTGGCAAAGATGCTTGCCACTAATAAAGATATTGATATTGCTATTTCCCACCAAGGCACTCCAAAGGGAATCCTCATTAACATCACTATGGGAGAAGTAAGCGGGATCATGGAAAATATAGTGGATACTGTACCATGGGGATTTTCTATTACTGCAAAAAATCCAACATAGATTCCCAACATCAAAGGCAGGATAAGCGGGAACATAAATTGCTGGGTATCGGTTTCATTATCCACTGCAGCACCAATTGCTGCATAAATGGAGCTATATAAAAAATACCCTCCGATAAAATAGATCAGGAAGAAGATTGTGAGGCTTAACAGCGGAAGTCTTGCAATATCCATAGCAAGCTGTTGTAATTCACTGTCAGCTATCTGATTCAGGGCCTCCTGCTGCGGAGTCTGGACAGAGAAAAAATCCACTCCTGTAATAACCGTAATTGCTGTAAGCATCAGGGATCCTAAGATCACCCAGATGGCAAACTGGGATATTCCAGCCAAGGAGGTGCCTATTATCTTCCCCAGCATCAGATGGATGGGTTTTACCGACGAAATTATGATTTCCACGATCCTGTTGGTCTTTTCCTCAATTACACTTCTCATTACCATATTTCCATAGATGATAATGAACATCATCAACAAATAACCGGCTGCCCCGCCAAAGAACATTTTTACATAGCTCGACATCTTTGAAGTACGCTCACCCGAAAAGTTCTGGATCTGAATATTGACTTCCTGTTCCGCCGACTCAATTGCCGAAAGATCCAGGCCCTGAGCTTCAAGTTCGAGGTCCGTCAGCTTCTCCGAGATGGTTTTTTCTATCTGCTCCAGAAAACCAAAAGTGGGTGCTTCCTTTGCAAAGAACTGCACCTGCCCTACGTGTAAGGAATCGTCTTCTGGAATAAAAAGCAACCCGAAAAACTCCTTCTCGCGCACAAGATCCTTGGATTCCTCCAGGGATATTTGGGAAAGATCCTCGAAATGGACTGCTTCGGTATCGTAAAATTCAGAGGCAAACATTCCACTTTTATCGTTAACCCCCACCACCTTCAGCTCATCATTATTAAGATTGGCCAGAAAGGCAATTAACATGATCATTCCCACCAGAATCAATGGACTTAGGAAGGTCATTACCACAAAGGTTTTATTCCGTACCCGTGCCAGGAATTCCCTTTCTATAATCAGCTTTAAATTATGCATCTTTGGTCACGGTTTTAATGAAAATATCATTTACGGAAGGGATGACTTCCACGAAATGATTGACCTGCCCCTTCCCAGCCAGGAAGATC
Source organism: uncultured Salinimicrobium sp. (assembly GCA_946887025.1). The sequence goes on along the minus strand of CAMPJY010000123.1, from coordinate 966 downwards.
AGAAGATCATTAGGGGAGCTATTATCCGGAATCTGAATTTCCAGCCTCAGCCCCTGATTAATGCTTTTGAAATTTGCCGTTCGAATACTGAACCTCTCCGATAGTTCCCTCCGGAGCAAATCGTTGTCCAGTGCATCCACCCCTACCTCGAAAGTATTCGACTTAAACTGTCTTTTTATATCCTGTACCCTTCCGTCCAGAAGCTTATGGGATTTGTGGATGAGCGCCATATAATCGCAGAGTTCCTCCACGCTTTCCATCCGGTGGGTGGAAAAAACAATGGTAGCTCCCTCTTCCCGTAGCTGGAGGATCTCATCTTTTATAATATTAGCATTTACGGGATCAAAGCCGCTGAAAGGTTCATCAAAAATGAGAAGTTTGGGGCGGTGCAGGACCGTCACCAGAAACTGTACTTTCTGGGCCATCCCCTTGGACAGGTCCTGAATCTTTTTATCCCACCAGTCTTCAATATCCAGTTTCTCAAACCAGTATTTCAGCCTGTCCCTTGCCTCTGCCTTGGATAAGCCTTTCAGGCGTGCCAGGTATAATGCCTGCTCCCCCACTTTCATGGATTTATACAGCCCGCGTTCCTCCGGAAGGTATCCTATATGTTCAATATCTGAAGCCCGCAAAGGTTTTCCATCCAGCAGTACCCTGCCTGAACTGGGGTAAGTGATCTGATTGATAATCCTTATAAAAGTAGTCTTACCGGCACCATTGGGACCAAGGAGTCCAAAGATACTCCCCCTGGGAATTTCCAGGGAAACATCATCGAGTGCAGTAAAGGTTCCGAAGTGTTTTGTTACGTTTTCTGCAACCAAAAGATTATCCATACAGATGCTTTAGTGTAAATATATTGAAATGCATTTAATGAAATTTTATGATTATGAAGACTTTAATATCTATAAGCTTGCTGGCCTACTATTATTATTTGACATGGCCTTAAAAGCAAAACCCACCCTCAAT
>CAMPJY010000122.1 GCA_946887025.1 uncultured Salinimicrobium sp. | reverse complement strand
GGAATGTGCTGGGGTATTTGGGGTCATAGCTGCAGGACTTGTCACGGCGATCTGGTGATCGCCACCCGAGGGGTCCAAATCTGGAGATGCCACGAATCCACGAATATTTTTCTTTATCGTAATCCGCTAATGAAGTTCTTCATGTGGGGAATTTGGACCAGCGAACACACCCGTAGCTGGACGGAGTCTCCAGACTCCAGTCCCCTTAATAGCGAGTCTCCAGACTCGCGTGGCGGCGCCCGAACGCGATAAATCGCGTCCCTACTTAAGGTCCATGCTGCGCTTTCTTGGCCGTCCAGCTTACGGCCTTTCCACTTCTTTTATCTCCACCACATTCAGGTATTCAGGCCCGCCATCAACAGGATAGCCTTCAATCTTGTACGCCCTGACGGTGACTTCCTTATTGAGGTAAGCGTCCAGGTCAAGGGAATCGCTTTTTATGGCAAAATAATTCTCGTCATTAGTAAGGGTGTGGGTGCCGTACTGATAGGAGGTGATCCCCTGTTCTTCTACGACGCCGGTAATCTCGATCCCGGTTTCAGGGATTTTGTTGCAGGCGGCAGAAAAAAGAATGAGGATGACTCCTGAGGTAAAATTGATCAAAGTTTTCATGCGGTTGTGATTTTAATTATTCTTCCCAGCGGGTAAGTCTGTTCCTGAGAGACTTTACCTCCTCCTGCAAATCCCGGATCTGGTGCAACAGGTGGTTGATGGCATCTATGCCTTCCAGGTTTATCTCGAGCTCGTAATGAAGCCTCAGCATCTTTTCGAAATCCTTTACCTGTTCCTCGGGAATGACCTCCTGGTCCTCCATGACCACGATTTCCATCAGGCCGTAATCCCGCAGGGAGTGAACGAAGGAATCATCGATACTATAATACGAGCAAAGTTCTGTTATTCTGATATATTTTTCAGGTTCCATGTTCCCTCAGTTTTCTTAGTTCCTCTAGTAGCTCCTTCTCTTTCTGACTCAGGTTCTCGGGCACCCGGACATGAAAGGTGATGAAAAGATCTCCGAATTTTCCCTCCTGCTTATATAATGGAAAGCCCTTGCCCTTCAGTTTTACCACAGTTCCATTCTGGGTCTCGGGTTTCACCTTGAGCTTTGCCTTACCTTCAAAAGTATTGACGGTTATTTCGCCTCCCAGGGCTGCGGTGTAGAATTCCAGATCCTGAGGTGCGTACAGGTTGGCGCCTTCTCTTTTGAAGGTGGTATTGTTGCTTATGTTGAAGGTCAGCAGCAGATCTCCAGAAGGGCCTCCGTTCATCCCGGGGCTTCCGTGGCCTTTTATTTTGATGGTCTGCCCGTTTTCCACTCCGGCGGGAATAGTGAGCCGGATATTCTTTCCGTTCACTGTCAGGGTTCTTTTATGGGTCCTGAAAACATCCGTCAGGTTCAGCTGCAGTTCTGCTGAAAGGTCCTGGCCCCTGAACCTGGTGCTCCGCCCTGAACCTCTGCCGGCTGCCCCGCCGAACATGGATTCAAAGAATTCGGAAAAATCCCCGCCTTCATATCCGCCGCCGAAATCAAAGCCGCCCTGATTGAATCCGCCGCCCCCAAAGCCTCCGCTGCCTTGCTGCTGATAGCTGCGCTGCTGTTGTCTGGCTTTCTCGAATTCCTCGGCATGCTGCCAGTCTTTTCCGTACTGATCGTATTTCTTCCGTTTTTCAGGATCACTCAATACTTCATTGGCTTCATTAAGCTGCTGGAATCTCTTTTGTGCCTCCTGATCGTTCGGGTTGAGATCAGGGTGTAACTTCCTCGCCAGTTTTCGGTATGCCTTTTTAATCTCATCCTGCGACGCTTTCTTATCGAGCCCCAGGACCTTGTAATAATCAATAAATTCCATGGACTTTAATTGATTTTAATGAACGCTGTTAGCACATCTAAAGGTAAGGAATCAGTTATAAAGGTTTTCAGGAATTTAGAGAGTTTTAAGGTTTTGTATGAGGGGGTAACCTTAATTATTGAAAGCTTCCGCGATTAAATAGCATAATTCCTGATGCCAGGCCTGACGCTAACCGCTTCAAAATCATTTGCCAGAGAGGTTTTGGAAATATGGCTTCTTTTCCTATTTTTAGATTATGAAAAATTTAAAGATCAGAACCTTCGCAGAATATAAAAAAGCTTACCAGAAAAGTGTTGAAAATCCGGAAGCTTTTTGGGACGAAATAGCCGACACTTTTACCTGGCAAAAGAAATGGGACAAGACCCTGGAATGGGATTTTTCCAAACCTGAAGTCAAATGGTTTCAGGGAGGCAAACTCAATATCACCGAGAATTGTCTGGATCGGCATCTGGAGAAACTCGGAAATAAGACCGCCATTATCTGGGAACCCAACGATCCGGATGAAGAATCCCGTTATATCAGCTATAGGCAACTTTTCGTAAAAGTCTCGCGTTTTGCCAATGTCCTAAAGAACAACGGCATCAAAAAAGGGGACAAGGTCTGTATATATATGCCCATGATCCCCGAGCTGGCCATCGCCATGCTGGCCTGCGCCAGGATAGGGGCGGTGCATTCCATAGTATTTGCAGGCTTCTCCAGTAAAGCTATTGCAAGCCGGATCAATGATTCGGAGTGTAAAATGCTGATCACTGCCAATGAAGTTTACCGAGGTTCCAAACGTATAAACCTTAAAGCCATCTGCGATGAGGCGCTGGAGGATACTCCCAGCATCGAAAATGTTCTGGTCTACAGGAGGAGCGTGGAACCCACCGAGATGAAGAAAGGAAGGGACAAGTTCTGGTTTGAGGAGCTTCAGAAGGTCGGTAAGGATTGTCCTGCCGAAGTCATGGATGCAGAAGATATGCTCTTTATACTTTATACCTCCGGCTCCACCGGAAAACCCAAAGGGATGGTCCATACCACCGCAGGTTACCTGGTGAGTACCACCTATACCTTCGAAAATGTGTTCCAGATGGAGAAGGATGATATCTACTGGTGTACCGCCGATATCGGATGGATCACCGGCCACTCCTATATCATCTATGGTCCCCTGGCTGCAGGGGCCACCACGGTCATGTTCGAAGGGATCCCCAGTTATCCTGACTGTGGCAGATTCTGGGAAATCTGTGACAAGCTTAAAGTCACTCATTTTTATACGGCACCAACTGCCATCAGATCCCTTGCCAAGGAACCCCTGGACTGCGTGGAAAGACATGATCTTTCTTCCCTGAAAGTACTGGGATCCGTTGGGGAGCCTATCAATGAAGAGGCCTGGCACTGGTATAACGACAATATTGGAAAAGGAAACTGTCCGATAGTGGATACCTGGTGGCAGACCGAGAACGGCGCTATCATGATTTCCCCTCTGGCAGGAATCACCCCGACCCGACCGACTTTTGCTACGCTGCCCTTACCGGGAGTTCAGCCAGCCCTGATGGACGAGAATGGAAAGGAGATCACCGATCTGCAGCCTTCTGAAGGAAATCTGGCGATGAAATTCCCCTGGCCTTCCATAGCAAGGACCATTTATGGGGACCACCAGCGTTATAAGGATGTATATTTCTCCACTTATCCCAATATGTATTTCACGGGAGATGGAGCCTATCGCGACGCCACCGGAAACTACCGCATTACAGGAAGGGTTGATGATATAGTGATCGTTTCAGGACACAACCTGGGAACCGCTACCATTGAAAATGCCATTGACGAACACGAAGGGGTGGTGGAAAGCGCCGTGGTGGGATATCCACATGATATCAAAGGGAATTCACTTTATGCCTACGTTATCCTGTATGATGGATTTGAGCCTTCGGAGGAACTTGTCAAAGAAATAAAGAACCTGGTTTCCAAAAGTATTGGCCCTATTGCCAAACCGGAGAAGATACAGTTTGTGAGTGGACTCCCGAAAACCAGGAGCGGAAAGATCATGAGAAGGATTTTGAGAAAGATCGCTTCAGGGGATGCTTCCAATCTTGGGGATATAACTACCTTACTGAATCCGGAAATAGTGCAGGAGATCAAGGAGAACGCTATTTAGGCAGGGCGGGGAAATGATTACGGCAATCTGGAGATTGCCACCCGACAGGTCGAAATCTGGAGATTTCGACCAGCGAAACTGCGCCCGATCTCCCGATCGGAGCGCAACCGGGCGGGAATCACCAGATTCCCGTGTTCTACTTCGGGTCCTCCAGCCTGATCTCGAAATCCCTTAACACCTCCAGCAAAACCTCCTCTGTTTGTGAAATATGAGGTTTGGTGCTGCGCTTGCGTTCCACTTTTTCAAAGTAGCTGAGGATCTCCCCGGTCTCATATAGGTCGACCACCTTAGGATGTACATATGAACTCCTGCAGACACTCCGGGTGTTCCCAAGAGCTTCGGCGGCGGCATCGTAAGCGGCAATTATGTTGGATTTCTTCTCCTTCTCAGTTTCCGGGTACTCCATCTCCATTAATTTCTCAAAGAATATCTTGGTCCCTCCCCAGGTCCTGAAATCCTTGGCAGAGAACAGTTCCCCGGTTATTTCCTGAATATATCTGTTCACCATCCCGCTGTCTATGGCTTTTTTCTCCCCGTCCTCATCAATGTATTTGAAAACTTCCCAGCCGGGGATCTCCTCGCAGCGGTTCACCAGTTTGATAAGTTTTTTGTTACGCACTGAAATGGAATGTTCCTTTCCTTTTTTACCGATGAAGCTGAACTTCATTTTCCCCCGGCTTACCTGTACATGTCGGCTTCGCAGGGTGGATAGTCCATAGGACTTGTTCTTTTTAGCATAACAGTCGTTCCCAATCCGAATATGGGTTTCTTCCATAAGCCGGATCACCAGAGCGATCACCTTCCGCTGTGGCATACCGCGCAGATCGAGATCCTCGTCCACCTGCTTCCTGATCTTCGGAAGCATTTTTCCGAAGGCCGCCATCTTGTAGAATTTCGTCTGGTTCCTGAACTGGGTCCAGGTGGGGTGATACATGTATTGCTTTCGCTGCTTTACATCCATCCCGACCACCTGCAGATGCCCGTGGGGAATGGGACATATCTTTACCTGTTCCCAGGCAGGAGGGATCACCAGGCTTTTGATTCTTTCCAGGACCTGCTTATTGGTGAGGGGTTTTCCGTTCTTGTAATATTTGAAGCTTCCGTTCTTTTTCCTGCGTTCCACGCATAGCTGCTCCTCTGAGACATACTCAAGATTGGCCATTTCGGCAGCTTTGTCAGGATGGGTTAAAAGAGAGGTGATCTCCTCGGAAGTCAGAACCATGGGTGCTTTTTGATAAAGATATATCTACCCCCTCAGATGTGGTTCTAAAGTTTTGTGAAAGTTGAAGGAAAAAAGAAGACTTAACAGGTTTTTATAACCTGTTAAGTCTGTGGTTTATACTATTCAAAATAGCTGAAAGTCTCTCCATCTTTAATATTCAGCACGCTCTCATAGATCAGGCGGATCACGTTTTCCACATCATCCCTGTGAACCATCTCCACGGTGGTATGCATATAGCGCAGCGGCAGGGAAATAAGGGCAGAAGCCACTCCGCCGTTGCTGTACGCAAAAGCATCTGTGTCGGTTCCGGTCCTGCTGGAGGAGGCTGCCCTTTGGAAGGGGATGCCTTTGCCTTCGGCTGTTTCTATCAACAGGTTCCTCAGCTTATTCTGTACCGCAGGGGCGTATGTGATCACAGGACCTTTTCCTATTTTGGCGTACCCATTGGTCTTCTTCTCGATCATAGGGGTGGTAGTGTCGTGGGTGACATCGGTCACTATGGCCACGTTGGGTTTCAGACGATCGGTGATCATTTCGGCCCCTTTCAGGCCTATTTCCTCCTGCACCGAATTGGTGATATACAGACCGAACGGCAGTTTCTTCTTATTCTCCTTAAGCAGTCTCGCCACTTCGGCGATCATGAAGCCCCCGATACGGTTATCGATGGCACGACACACAAACTTGTCGTTGTTAAGGATGAAAAATTCGTCAGGATAGGTGATCACACAACCCACATGTACGCCGAGGGCCTCCACTTCGTCCCGGGAGTTGCAGCCCACGTCTATACACAGGTTTTCCATTTTGGGAGTGTTTTCCTTTTCCTTCTCCTTGTCGCGGGTATGGATGGCGGGCCAGCCGAACACTCCCTTTACAATCCCGTTTTTAGTGTGGATGTTAACGCGTTTTGAAGCGGCGATCTGATGGTCGCTGCCCCCGTTCCGGATCACGTAGATGAAGCCTTCATCGGTGATGTAGTTCACATACCAGGAAATCTCATCGGCATGACCTTCTATAACGACTTTATACTTGGCTTTTGGATTGATGACGCCTACAGCGGTGCCGTAAGTGTCGGTAATGAATTCATCCACATAAGGTTTCAGGTACTCCATCCACAACTTCTGGCCTTCCCACTCGTAGCCGGTAGGGGAGGCGTTGTTCAGATATTTCTCCAGGAATTCAATTGATCTTTCGTTTAAAACTTTCCCTTGGTTCATTGGTTTAAATTTTGCACGAATTTAATAAGAATAATAGAGGAAGCAATTTCTAGTTATGTAATTTTGGAACGATTTTGGTTCTGGAAACCTGCAAAACGCGATACATTGAACAGGATACTTGTAATTTTAGTATTTTTTTATTCGGCAATAGCCTTCGGGCAGGAGACCCTTCCGGAGCAGGACAGCCTGCAGAAGGACTATATCATTATTGAAGGGGACTCTATTGCCAGAGAATTCATAGATCTGGAGGAGGTTCTTGTTCTGGGGCCCCTGAAATTCGACAATGACCTGGAAAGAAGAAAATACCTTATTCTGAGAAGGAAAACCCTGAAAGTCTATCCTTACGCAAAACTTGCGGCGGAACGCCTGGTGGAACTCAACAGCAGGCTGGACCAGATCAAATCCAGAAGGGACCGCAGGCGCTATACCAAAATCGTGCAGGAATATATAGAGGACCAGTTTTCTGCCGAACTTAAAAAACTCACCCGTACCGAGGGGCAGATCCTGGTGAAGCTGATACACCGGCAGACGGGGATAACCACTTTTGATCTTATTAAGGACCTGAAAAGCGGATGGCGGGCTTTCTGGTATAATACCACGGCCAGCTTCTTCGACATCTCTCTGAAGGAAGAATTCAGGCCGGAGGAGGTGGAGGAAGATTATCTGATCGAGGATATCCTGCAACGTGCATTCCAGGCAAAACAACTGGAGCCTCAGCCTTCGGTCCTTGACTTTGAATTTCTGGAGCTTACCAATAAGTGGAATGCTCCCAATAAGAAGAACAATCCCTCATAACTGGTCTGTACCTTCCTGGATATGGATGCTGGACTACTGCAGATAAAAAGCAGACCTAGTGCACCTGAAACGTGCATTAGGTGTGCACTTGGTGTGCACTAGGTGTGCACTTGACCTGCATTTGATAGGAGTGGAGTACAAACCTATTAGTTCTCCAGGAGCTGTTAGATTTGTGTGGCCTTCGTTTTACGGCTCCGATTTTTTGTTCAAACTGCTGATTATGTGAGGCCTGAATCAGGCTGCCAAATATTAATTAAAAAAAACATAAAATATTTTCCCTGTGCCCTTGCACAAATGGAAACCAGGCGTATATTTGCATCCGCTTTGAGAGACAACAAAAGGTGATTGCACCGGGAGTT
>CAMPJY010000121.1 GCA_946887025.1 uncultured Salinimicrobium sp. | reverse complement strand
CCCCAGAACATCCCTCCGTAAGGGCGGACACGCTGGTCCGCCCTTACGGAGGGATGTTCTGGGGGGTAGGTTTCTATTATTTACTTGCTACCACAGTTCACCCCTGGTATCTGGCGCTTCCGCTTATTCTCTGCATCTTCACCCGATTCCGGTTTCCCCTGGTTTGGTCCATTGCTGCATTCCTCAGCTATTCAGCTTATGCCACCACTCCGGTTGAGGAAAACCTATGGCTGGTTTTCACGGAATACCTTTTGGTTTATGGTTATTTGGGATTCGAAAGCTTTAAACTTATGAAAATAAAATCTTCTTTAAAGCACTAATCAATTAGAACATTCCCTTCCTTATGGATTAGAATTTTTTTATATTTGTTAAAAGCCTACTGATTCCATGAACCGACTGTTTTTGCTTGTTTTCCTACTTATAATTAGCGCTGGTTGTAACTTCAACACTCACCAGCCTGATAAAAGTGCCAAAAAAGAAATTATTTCTGACCATGCTTATCTGGAAGAAGCAAAAGCCATTGCCCGGGAACTGATCGAAGGTTCGCAGCAGGTGGAAAAAAAGGTCCTGTCCCGTGCCGAATTCGAAAAACAGTCGCGGCCTCTTCAGAAACAGCTGAATCTCCTCATCATGTCCCTGGATAAAGATGAATTAAAACAGCTAGAGCATTACAGAAATGATCTGCTGGTAAAAGTCGCGGAAAGGCGTAAGGGGGAAGAGAGCGTGGAATTGTAACAACACAGAGGGCTGTTAGGTAAGGAAAATAAAAAAGGACAGGTAAAAACCCATCCTTTCCCAAAAATATTCGTGAATTCGTGGCTATCCTACATATCCAGTATGTAAGCGAAGACCAAAGGCGCCACAATAGTAGCATCACTCTCAATAATAAACTTTGGAGTATTTATATCCAGTTTCCCCCAGGTAATCTTCTCATTAGGCACAGCCCCAGAATAGGAACCGTAACTGGTAGTGGAATCGGAAATCTGGCAGAAATAACTCCAAAAAGGAGTGTCTGTACGTTCCATATCCTGATATAGCATTGGCACCACACAGATAGGGAAATCTCCCGCAATTCCTCCCCCGATCTGGAAAAAACCAATCCCGTTTTCCGAATTATCAGTATACCAATCCGCAAGGAAGGTCATATATTCAATACCTGACTTCATGGTGCTGGCCTTCAATTCGCCTTTTAGTACATAAGAAGCGAAAATGTTCCCCATGGTGCTGTCCTCCCATCCGGGAACCACCATTGGCAGATTTTTCTTTGCAGCCTCCATCATCCAGGAATTCTTGATATCGATCTCATAATGCTCTTCCAGGGCTCCTGAAAGCAGCAATTTGTACATGAACTCATGAGGGAAATAGCGTTCTCCCGCGGCTTCAGCGTCTTTCCAGATCTTCACGATGTGTTTCTGAATCCTTCTGAAAGCCTCTTCTTCAGGAATACAGGTATCTGTTACACGATTGAGTCCTTTTTCCAAAAGTTCCCACTCCTCCTGCGGGGTAAGGTCGCGGTAATGCGGTACTCTTTTATAATGACTATGAGCCACCAGGTTCATCACATCTTCCTCCAGGTTGGCGCCGGTACAGGAAATGATCTGCACCTTGTCCTGCCTTATCATCTCTGCAAAAATCTTCCCGAGTTCGGCGGTACTCATGGCCCCTGCAAGGGTCACCAGCATCTTGTTGCCTTTCTGAAGTTGTTCCTTATATCCCTGTGCCGCATCCACCAGGGCTGCCGCATTAAAGTGCTTGTAATATTTCTCTAAGAATTCTGAAATTGCTCTACTCATCGTCTTCGTCTTCTTCGTTGTGATTGTTTAAATATTTGAACTTGTAGCTCAACATCTTATAGTACAGTTTGGCAGCAAGGAAATCTGAGGATTTCTCGTTCTCATTTGGAGCCAGCTCCACGATATCAAAACCTACCACGTTCTTCTTCTTAAAGATCATTCTCAGAAAATCCAGGGTCTCATACCAGAATAATCCACCCGGTTCAGGGGTTCCGGTAGAAGGCAGAATGGAAGGATCGAATGCGTCAAGATCAATGGTGATAAACACATTGGGAGTCATCTGTCCAATGGCATCATCCATCCAGTCCTCATAGAGATCGTGCGCAAAATACACCTGGTTCTCGTCCATATGGTCGAGTTCCTCCACATCCATGGAACGGATACCCACCTGGATCAGGTTGGTGGTTTTACTGGCCTCATAAACGGCGCAGGCGTGATTACAGGCAGAACCGTCATAGCTGGGGCGCAAATCGGCATGAGCGTCGATCTGAACTACTGTAAGATCTTCAAAAGTTTCATTGAACGCCCTGATGGACCCGATGGAAACCGAATGTTCCCCGCCAAAAAGCGTCACAAACTTATCCTGTTTCAGATAATTCTTTGTGGTCTTGTACACACTCTCCACCATTTTCTCTGGGGAAGCGTCTTCTGTCACGGGGGGTGCCAGATAAACTCCTTTCTTATAGACCTCGGTACGGGTCTCTATGTCGAAAAGTTCCATGTTTTCTGAAGCTGCCAAAAATGCATCGGGCCCTTTGTCGGCCCCTTTGCCCCAGGTACTGGTCCCGTCATACGGGATGGGGATCAACACCACTTTTGCGTCATCTAAACGTGCGTATTTATCCGGAATGCCGGCGTAATTCTTTTTGCTCATCGGTAGGCGATTATTGTTTCTTTTGTTTTTAAGGTTTATTAAATATAAATAAATTATTTAGTCATTATATCCCAATATCTTCAGGAAATCCTCCGCTTCCTGCTGTCTGGCGAAGAGTTCGGTCACTATCTCCCCATTCTCATCTCGGTCGATCAGGATGTGTTTTGGCTGCGGGATCAGGCAGTGCTGCAGTCCCCCAAACCCGCCAATGGTTTCCTGATAGGCGCCCGTATTGAAGAAGCCAATGTACAGAGGTTTGTCCTTTTTGTACTTCGGAAGGTAAATGGCGTTGGTATTTTGTTCGGAATTGTAATAGTCGTCACTGTCGCAGGTCATACCTCCCAGCAGTACCCGCTCATATTCATCGTTCCAGCGGTTCACCGCCAGCATCACGAATTTCTTGCTGATGGCCCAGGTATCGGGCAAAGTGGTGATGAAGGAGGAATTGATCATATTCCATTTCTCCCGGTCGTTCTGCTGTTTCTGGTACAGCACCTCGTAAATGGCCCCACCGCTCTCGCCTACGGTAAAACTTCCAAATTCCGTGAAGATATTTGGCACATCCACCCCTGCCTCATCACAGGTGAGTTTTATCTGATTGATGATCTCATGGACCATGTATTCGTAATCATACAGGAAGTGCAGGGAATTCTTCACAGGGAATCCGCCTCCAATATTCAGGCTGTCCAGGCTGGGACATACCTTCTTCAGGTTGATGTATACCTTCAGACATTTAATCAGCTCGTTCCAGTAATAGGCCGTGTCGCGAATACCGGTATTGATGAAGAAGTGCAGCATTTTCAGCTCCACCTGCTCGTCATCTTTGATCATCTTATTGTAGAAAGGTACGATGTTCTTATAGCCTATCCCAAGTCTGGAGGTATAGAATTCAAATTTCGGCTCCTCTTCTGAAGCGATCCTGATCCCGATCTTGAATTTCCCATGGATGGCCTCAGTCAAAAGATCGATCTCTTCATAATTGTCAATGATAGGAATACAATTGCGATGACCATTATTGATAAGGTTGGCAATATTGGCGATGTACTGGTCCCTTTTGAAACCGTTACAGATCACATACGTATCATCCGTGATTTTACCCTTCTGCTTAAGGCTTTCCACGATCTTGATATCAAAGGCAGCTGAAGTCTCAATATGGATGTCATTCTTCAGGGCCTCGTTCAGGACATGTTCAAAATGTGAACTTTTTGTACAGTAGCAGTAACTGTAATTTCCTTTATAATCGTGTTTTTCGAGCGCTTCGGAAAACCATTTCTTCGCACGGTTGATGTTTTGCGAGATTTTTGGCAGGTAGGTGAATTTCAGGGGAGCCCCATATTTTTCAACCAATTCCATAAGGTCGATGCCGTGAAATTGAAGGTCGTTTCCTTCCAACGTAAATTCCTCCTGAGGGAAATAATACGTTTGGTCTATTAGATCGCTGTATTTAGTGTTCAATTTTTTTTAGGTATGGATTTAAAAATTAAAAATTAGAAATTATATGCCAATGCGGAAAGTATTAGGTGATAAATAAATGTTAAGGCTGACATCCTGAAGAAGAGGATGTTGCATAAGAGCATTGACCATGGGGTCTCAGGGACCAAAAAACAACCGGTTAGTGCCAACCGGAAGAGAAAATGTTCATTACTTTCTTTTAGCAGAACAAATGTATTAAAATTGGAAATAGGTAAGGAATTTTTTTTCAGAAGGAGGGGTAAGCAATAATTAGGGCAGGCTTTAGGGAAATATGGGAATCTGGAGGTTCCCGTTCGGGTGGGCTCCGATCTGGAGATCGGGCGCAGGGATTCGCTGGTCCAAATCTCCGGATTTGGATCCACCGGGCGGCAATCTCCAGATTCCCGAAATATTGCATAAAATAAAAAGGGAACCTAAATATTCTGAAGATTGATCAGCTCCTGTTTGCTCAGGGCTCTCCAGTGACCACGTGGCAGATCCTTCTTGGTTAGTCCGCCATAAACAACTCTGTCGAGATTCACGATCTCATAACCCAGGCTCTTGAAGATACGCTGCACCACATGGGTCTTGGTGCTTTTCAACTCCATGCCCACCTCGCGTTTCGGGCGGTTCTCCACATAACTGATGTCGATCACCCGTACCAGGCCATCCTCAAGGGTAAGTCCTTCCTTTATCTTCTGCAGATCCTCGTAATCCAGGTCCTTGTTCAGTTCAATATGGTAAATTTGGCGGATACCGTTCCTTGGGCGCGCCAGTTTCTTTGCGAGGGTACCGTCATTGGTAAAAAGCAGCAGTCCGCTGGTGTTGCGGTCCAGTTTTCCAATCGGGTCCAGCTTGGCTTTGGAAGCATTGGCCACCAAGTCCATTACCGTACGATTGCCTTTTTCCAGACTTCCAGTTGTATAAAATCCTTTAGGCTTGTTAAGCAGGATGTATTCGGCTTTTTCAGGAATAATCTTCCTTCCGTCAAACTTTACCTCGTCGGTAAGCTGCACCTTATAACCCATTTCAGTAATCACTTTCCCGTTTACCGTTACATTTCCGGCGGAAATATAAATGTCGGCATCTCTTCGGGAGCACATCCCGGAATTGGCCACATATTTATTCAGGCGGATGCCTTCCTTCTTCTCAGACTGCTCCTTCTTCGGTTCTCCCTGCTGTTTTTTGATCGGCGCATTGCCCCTGGCCATGGATTTTCCTGCCGCCTCTGATTTGTTCACCGGCGCGTTACCTCTTGCATGTGAGGGTTTTCTCTCTCCTCCACCCTGTCTTCCACCATATTTTTTATCAGATGACCTGTCAGTTCTGCTCATAGTCTAATTTTTTGCAAAGATAAGGCTTTGATACACACCAAATCCAATTCATTTTTACCGCGAAAGCTTTTTAAATATACGGTTTTCTTTGGGAATTATAAAACCTACAGCACCCTGTTCAGCAGGGCATCGATATCAATAAGAAGGATACTGAAGATCCCTGCCACGATGATGAACTTCAGAAGGTTGTGCAGCAGCAGATACTGCCATTTGGACCTGCTGAAAAAGAGGAACAGCAGAAACACTGCGAGCAATCCAATAGCGGCGTAGAAGAAGTAATGCATATGTCCGATCTCAAATCGGGTGATGAGGAAGTAGGTAGGGATCAGGGATAGGAGGGCAAGTCCGAATAGCAGTTTTTTAGTGAGCCCCTCTCCATATACCACAGGGATAGTGCTGTAGCCCTGGGCCAGGTCGCCTTTCATATTTTCGAGATCCTTCACCAGTTCCCGCATCACCACTATCAGGTACAGGAAGGCAGCGTGGACGAAAATTCCGGTTTCAAAATTCTTGTAGTATACGAAAATTGCAAAGAAGGGGGTGATGGTGAGGATGGAGGCCACGATGTTTCCCAGGAACAAAAGTTTCTTGAGACGATGTGAATAGAACCATATCATGAAGATGTAGATTGAAAAGAAAACCACCGTCCGGAAGGACACATAGCTGGCGAAAAAGATGCCCGCCAGGTTCAGGATGAAATACACTGAAAGCTTGGTCCGCTGGCTTACAAACCGGTCCAGCATCGTCTTGTGAGGCCGGTTGATCAGATCTTTTTCGCTGTCATAAAAGTTGTTGATGATATATCCGGAAGCCACCACAGAGGCAGTTGCAAGTACGAGAAAGAAGAGATAAGGGTCAAAAATCACCTGCTTCAGGGGCAGATCACGAGCCAGAATAAAGGCCGAAGTGAGGTATTGCGCCAGCACGAGCACAAGGATGTTATAGCCTCGGACAACAGAAAAAAGGCTGAGAACTTTAAGAAGGAATCGCTTCTTTGATATTGAGACCATTTTTCTAGAAGTTGTAAACCACTTCCAGTTTATAGCCTTTCAGCGCTTTTCTTGCCTTGTCAATATCTTCCGTAAACCCTAGAATATAACCTCCGCCTCCTGAACCGCAAAGCTTCAGGTAGTATTCGTTGGTTTCTATTCCCTTCTTCCACAACTTATGGAACTGGGCAGGGATCATGGGTTTAAAGTTATCAAGCACCACGTGCGATAGTTTCTTGATATTACCAAACAGGGATTTCACGTCTCCTTTTAGAAAATCATCCACACAGGCATCGGTATGTTTTACGAACTGTTCCTTAATGATCCTTCGAAAAGGTTCCTGCTTCATGTTTTCCATAAAAATATTTACCATGGGCGCAGTTTCCCCAACCGAACCACTGTCCAGCAGGAATACGGCTCCTTTTCCATTCTGGGTCTGGGAAGGAATGCCTGCAGGTTCGATATTGTCTTTGGAATTTATAAGAATAGGTATGCTGAGATAGGAGTTTAACGGATCCAATCCGGAAGATTTTCCGTGGAAAAAGGATTCCATTTCCCCAAAAATATGCTTCAGCTTTAATAGTTTCTCACGGGTGAGGTTTTCAAGGACGGTTATCTTGTCAACCGCATATTTGTCATAAATAGCTGCTACCAGGGCCCCGCTGCTTCCTACTCCGTATCCTTGTGGGATACTGGAGTCAAAATACATCCCTTTCTCGATATCGGCCTGTAAAGCTTCCATGTCGAATTGTACCAGCGCAGGTTTTTCGGCCTGGATCCCCGAAAGGTAATCGGCGAAACGCTTCAGGCTTTCATTGGATCTGCGGGTTTCATCATTCGGATTTTCATCCACCTTCAGGGCTCCATTGTAGAAGTTGTAGGGAATGGAAAGTCCTTTGGAATCCTTAATGATGCCATACTCTCCGAAGAGCAGAATTTTAGAATAAAATAATGGTCCTTTCATTTCGATTTGGTGTTGTGTTCCTGGCTGTAGTTGAGCATTCCATAAGCAGACAGATCTTCATCTACCTGATTCCAGTGGACCCCATACCCGCCAGGAGAAATGGAATAATCCAGTAATTCTTCTTCAGAAGCATTATATAATCTCGGAAACCCTTTTAAAGGCGTGCCTATTTCCCTTCCATCTTCCAACAGGAAAAACACCTTTGCATCCCTGAAAAGACTTTTGATATTTTTATGTCTGTAGAAGTAATAGTCATTCGTTAAAAAATTCGTCCCATTTCC
>CAMPJY010000120.1 GCA_946887025.1 uncultured Salinimicrobium sp. | reverse complement strand
CAGCCTCGGGAATCTGGAGATTCCCGCCCGGTTGCGCCAGGATCTGGAGATCCTGTCGCAGCGAAACCACAGGATCTGGAGATCCTGGCGCAGCGAAATCACAAGATTTGGAGATCCCGTCGCAGCGAAACCTGCTACTCCCCCAACAACCCCTCCAGCATTTCCCGAAACTCCTGCGTATTCCAGTCCGCCGCGCCAGACTTATCCACGACTATCTCCCCCGTCCTGGAAATGACATAGGTGGTTGGCAGGCTGTTGCTCACCAGCTGCTCCGGAATCCGGGTAAGAGAGCGATACACTGGCACGGTATACCCCTTCTTCTCCAGAAACCCTTTAAGCCAGGTCTCCTCCTCCTGGGAAACGAAATAGAACGCCACCCGGTCCCCGTATTCCTCATAGAGCTTCTGGAATGATGGCATTTCTGCCACACAGGGCGGACACCAGGTGGCCCAGAAATTCAGCACGATCACCTCCCCTTCTGCTTCAGAAAAATTGGTCGTTGTCCCATCGAGTTTGTTGAGTCTCCAGCTGTAATTGTTCAGGTCCACCCGCTCCTCCTCAGCCACCTCCTTTGGGCTACCTGCAAAAAGACGGTTTGCCGCGACCTGGATGGGTTTCCGCGTCTGCGGGATCAGGAACAGGAGGATCAGAATTACCAGGCCGATATCCCCGGCATGGCGCCTCAGGAAGCTTTTTTCTTCAGGTTTTGTCATTTGGTTAAAGGTAGAATCCTTTAAGATCAAAAGGAAGAGAAAACGTCTTATAAATTTGATTTTGGACCTCAATTCCATTTCCAAACACCCCCAGAATTGCCTATCTTGTAATCCGAAAATCCATCAGCATGAAAAACAGATTTTACAAGAACTCTCACCTGGGCCTGGGCCTTTTTACTTTACTTGCCTTAACCGCCTGCAGGCCCGGAGCCAATAAAGTAAATACTCCCGACCCAGTGACCAGCGTACAAAGCACAACTATGGAAAACGACCTACTGCAGAAATGGACCGGCCCCTATGGCGGAGTTCCGGCATTTGACCAGATGAAGCTGGAGGACCTGAAGCCTGCCATCGAAAAAGGCATGGAAATGCACCTTCAGGAAATTGAAAAGATTGCTAATAATCCTGCCCCAGCTACCTTTGATAATACCATCCTGGCCATGGAGCAGGCGGGAGAGCCGCTCAACCGGGCCTTCACCTACTACGGAATCTGGAGCTCCAATATGTCTTCCCCTGAATTCCGTGTCATCCAGGAGGAACTGGCACCAAAAATTTCAGAATATTCCTCTAAGATCTCCCAGAACGAGAAACTCTTCCAGCGCATAAAAGCCATTTATGAAGCCTCCCTGGAGCAGCCTCTGGAGCCACAGCAGCAGCGTACGGTCCAGCTGATCTATGAGGATTTTGCCATGGAAGGGGCTGATCTGAGTCCTGAGGATAAAAAGCGCTATGCGGAGATCAACAAGGAACTTTCAAAACTATACAACCAGTTTTCCAACAATGTCCTGGCGGACGAAGAGAATTATGTGGTGTACCTAACAGAAGACCAGCTCGACGGCCTTCCGGAGGCTTATATCAAATCCGCTGCCAAAGCGGCGGCCGACAGGGGGCGCGAAGGCAATTATGCGGTGTTAAACACCCGCTCCTTCATGGATCCCTTCCTTACATTTTCCGACGAAAGGGAACTGCGCCGGAAGGTGTGGAGCAACTATTATTCCCGCGGAGACAATAATGACGAATTTGACAACAAGGAGGTCATCAAACAGATCCTGAAGCTGCGGGATGAGCGCGTGGAGCTGATGGGGTATGATAATTATGCGGAATGGCGCCTTCAGAACAGGATGGCAAAAACTCCCGAGCAGGCCATGGACCTGATGATGGCGGTATGGCCGGCAGCTCTTGAAAGAGTGAAGGAGGAGGTGGCCGATATGCAGGCCGTGGCTGATGCTGAAGGGGCTAATATTGAAATTCAGCCCTGGGATTATCGCTATTACGCCGAAAAGGTGAGAAAACAGAAATACGACCTGAACTCAGACGAGGTGAAACAGTACCTGCAGCTGGACAAGCTTACCCAGGCGTTATTTTACACCGCTAAAGAACTTTTCGGCTACAACTTTGAGCCGGTGCCCGATGGTTCGGTACCCGTCTTCCACGAGGATGTGAAGGTATGGGAGGTGACTGATGAGAACGGAGAGTTCGTCGGACTCTGGTATCTCGATCCCTATGCGCGTACCGGAAAACGCTCCGGCGCCT
Source organism: uncultured Salinimicrobium sp. (assembly GCA_946887025.1). The sequence continues at coordinate 5,724 of CAMPJY010000120.1, read as the reverse complement.
GGGCCACGATGTACCGCAGCCATACCAATATGGAAGGGAAGGAGGAAAAGGTCCTGGCATCTAACAATTCCAATTTCATCAAGCCTGCTCCGGGAGAACCTACGCTGGTTTCCTGGGATGACGCCACCACCTTCTTCCACGAGTTTGGTCATGCCCTGCATTTCTTCTCTTCTGAAGTGAAATACCCCACTCTGAACAGCGGAGTAAGGGATTATACCGAATTCCAGTCGCAGCTACTGGAACGCTGGCTGTCCACCGATGCGGTGATCGACAGGTTCCTGGTGCATCACGAGACCGGGGAGCCAATTCCGGAAGAACTGGTAGCCAAGATCAAAAAAGCTTCGACCTTCAATCAAGGCTTCGAGACCACAGAATTTCTGGCTTCTGCCCTGATGGATATGATCCTCCACACTACAGAACCTTCGGAGATCGATATGGCGACTTTTGAAAAGGAGACCCTGGACAAGCTGAATATGCCTGAGGAGATCGTGATGCGTCATCGTACGCCGCACTTCGGACACGTATTTTCCGGGGAAGGATATGCCGCGGGTTACTACGGTTACCTTTGGGCCGATGTCCTCACCTCTGATGCCGCCGAGGCCTTTGCGGATGCTCCCGGAGGGTTCTACGATGAGAACCTGGCCAGAAAGCTGGTAAAATATCTCTTCGCCCCCCGAAATGCCATGGACCCGGCAGAAGCCTACAGGCTATTCAGGGGAAGGGATGCCGAGATCGATGCTTTGATGAGGGACAGAGGTTTCCCCGTTCCCGAGTAGGTACGCGATTTATCGCGTTCAACGGCCGCAATTCTGCGTAATCTGCGTAATCTGCGTAATCTGCGGGAGAAAAATTTCCCGCAGCTACCAGTTTACAACCTTATCCTAACCCTTAAAATGATCCTCTATCACCTTCTCTGCCGCATGGAAACCGCACATTCCATGAACCCCACCTCCCGGAGGCGTTGAAGAAGAACAGATATAAACCCTTGGATCGGGAGTGGAATAAGGAGAAAGCCGGGCAATAGGCCGTGTAAACAGCTGCGTGATATCCTGCTTTCCGCCATTGATATCGCCGCCGACAAGATTCGGATTCCACTCCTGCAGTTCCAGGGGTGTCATTATCGACCTGGCCAGAATGGTATCCTTGAACCCCGGTGCGGCGCGTTCTATCTGGTTTTCTATGATCTCAGAGTAATCAGCCGTACTGCCATTGGGGACATGGCTGTAAGCCCAGGCGGTGTGTTTTCCCTCGGGGGCGCGGGATGGGTCGAAGGGAGTATGTTGGGCCATCAGGACGTAAGGCTTTTCGGAAACCACCTGCTGATGTATCCCTTTTTCTGAACTCTCCATTTCCTCCGCAGTAAAACCTATATGTACGGTTCCCGCCTTGCGGCATTTTTCATTTGTAAAAGGCACCGGCTCACTCAGGGCCCAGTCCATTTTGAAAACCCCTGCCCCGTAATTGAAGCTTTCCATCCGGGAGCGATACAGGGAACTGAAATTGGTGCCGCCAATTTTAAGCAGCTGTCGCGGCGTCAGGTCAAAAAGGTAGGCATAGGCATTCGGCAGCTCGTGAACGTGGGTTACGGGATGGTTTAAGTGGATTTCTCCCCCCAGGGATTTGTAATAACCAACAAGGGCTTCTATGAAATTCCCTGCTCCTCCTTTCGGAAAGGGCCAGCCGTATTTATGGGCAGTGGTGGTGAGTACCAGACCAAAAGAGGCGGAGGCTATATTGGTCAGAGGCAAAGTGGAATGGGCCGCGGAACCATAGAAAAAGATCTTCGACTTCTCCTGTTTGAAATAATGCTCTGCCAGCATTTTTGCAGAAGGTAAAGCCTTTAAACCGAATTTCATAAACTCCAGAGGATGCTTGGGAATGCCAATAGGCCCCAGCAGTTCGGGCCCCAGCTTGTCCCAGTTTTTGACTATACTTTCGAATATTTTCAGATAAGCCCTCTCATCCTCCCCCATTTCTGAGGCAGTGCGGTAAAGGTCTTCGTAACAGGCGAAAGCTGTGCCATCGGAAAAAGGATGCGCATAGGGGATGTCGGGATAGATCCATTCAAGCCCAAAGTCCTTCAGCGGCAGCTGACTGAAAAAAGGCGAGGCCACCCCCATAGGCAGGATGGCGGAACCAACATCGTGTTTAAATCCCGGGAGGGTGAGCTCATGGGTCCTGGTGGCGCCTCCCGGAGTGCCCGCCTGCTCGTATATAGCTGTTTGTAATCCCTGTCGCTGCAGACGGATGGCTGCCGCAAGGCCGTTACTTCCACTTCCAATTATTATGGCGTCATATTTTGATGACATGAAACTGTTTTTTCCCGCAGATCCCGCAGATTTATTCGCAGAATTCCGCAGATTAATGAATTAAGGCAACCGGTCCAGGTCCAGATCATCCAGGTATTCCTGATAGGTGATCCGGCCTCTCCTTTCCCCTACCATATCCCTGGTGGTAATATACTTGAAATAATTCAGTTTGTCGCCCATACTGTCGCTGATCATTTCAGGGAGGAACATCCCCCACTCGGCGACCTTCTCGGGTATCCTGATGATCTTCCCTCCTATTTTATCTTTCAGCATCTCGGCCATCTCCATTCTTGTGTGAACCAATGGCCCGCCAACTTCTACGAGTTTGGGGCCTTCTTCGAGATATTCCACTACCACCTCGGCGAGGTCTTTCTGATGGATACTATTGGTCTTGGCCTCCCCGTCCCCCACGATGGGGATCAGCTTCCTTTTGGCCATAATGGCAAGATCATTTAGTCCGGAGAAAAAGCCTACAGGCCTGATGATGGTATGGTCAATTCCGGAAGACTGCAGCGCCTCCTCAAATCGCTTGTGGGCTTTGGCGATTTCGTATTCCACTCCGGTGTCGGCGCCCTTAATGGAAATATAAATGAAACGCTTCACTCCATGCCGTACTGCGTCATCCAGCAGGTTGGTATTACCGAAGAAATCCGTTTCCTTAAAGCTATGGTCGTCGTTGGTGAACAGACTTACGCTCTTCCCCATGGCGGAAATAACTGTGTGTACTCCTTCCGTAACATCCTTTATCTCGTGAGTGCCTTCGCTGGCATCGGCAGCCCTGATATCGGTGGTATACTTTTGTAATTCCTCCGTCCCCTCCATGGAATGCACCAGTCCGCGGACCTCCAGGTCCCTTTGCTTCAACAGCCTTACCGTCTCCAATCCAAGTGCCCCGGAGGCCCCTGCTACCAATATTCTCTTCGTCATCTTTTTCCTGATTTAGTTGAAAGATGAAATTAGTCAAAAACCGGGTGGCATTTGTGATGGAAAATATTGATTAACAAAACTTTGTGGACAGTGAAGAGTGGATAGTGGACAGAAGTCTGAAGTCCGAAGCCCGAAGAAACAATTAGGTTCTTTCTCGTTGGATCTCTCTGCTGCGGAAGAGGCGAAGTTTTTCTTTGGCGCGGTCGAGGCTAAGGACTTTTCTTCTCCTTCCGGGGCGACTGCCGCTAAGGAGCTGTGTGAATGACCTTTTTTCGGTTATTTCCATGGTTTCCAGGTGAGGCTTGATCAGGTTGAAGAGGGTCTTGGCATCCATATCAAAAGTTTTTCAGGGTCCGGATTATTCGAACTCCTGTCATTTGTCTTTTAAAGATAGGAATAATTATTTAGTTGCCTCGGGATCAATGGCTATAACACCCTGGAATTATAAAAGTTTTACAAGTTTTTGGGAGCTTGAAAAGATTTGGAGCCGCAAAAAAATTCAATTAAGCGCAGGACATCCCGTTCCCTTCACAGGGAAAGAATGATTCTTCTTCAGGAGTGATGAATTCAAATAATTCCTTTAGCTCGTGGCGATCACTTCCATGGTAAGCATTACCACAGCCATAATGGCTATTAGGAAGATAAGACCTAAAACCACAGCTACAGTGGCCTTTTGAACGGGGGAGAACTCATAAGTATAGTTATTCCATATGTTGTTTAAAGTTTTCATTGTACATAATTTTTAGGGTGAGACTAAAGTTGTTACATGTAATAGGGTTTTATAACAGCCTTAAATTAAGACTTTTATATACCACTTTATGCCAATGAATTGCTAAAAACGACAAAGGTCACAGATACTCGTTCAAAGGTAAATTCTAATTTTTTTAAGAAGTGCTTTCGTACGGAGTCACTCCCTTTAGAAGAATTTTTAGATATTGTCAGCCAACAGGTTACGCCCGGTTATTTTCCGATGGAAGACCATCCTGCTGAGGATTAATAAAATATTAACACCTGAGGTTATCCACGGATTCCTGTGAAGGTCTTTTTCAATCAGTGGCTTCCTTTCCGAAATTAAGGGTTACCCGTTTTTTGCCGGGCTGATGATGGGATTTTCGGAGAGAGAGGCTGAAAGTAGTACCTTCTTCTTCGCTGCTGCTAACTTCCAGATTGCCCCCATGCGCCCTGGCCACCGCGACTACCAGGGGAAGTCCCATTCCCCAGCTTTTGGAACCCTCTGCCCCGTTACCATTGGAGGTATGGAGAAAATCGAATATATGCAGCTGCTGTTCCTCAGAAATAGGATTTCCGACATTGTGGACTCCAATTTTTACCAAATCGCCCGAATCCTCGAGCGTTATTGTGATGGGACCGTTCCAGGTACCGTATTTCACTGCATTTCCCAAAAGGTTCTCCAGGGCGCGGCGCACCATGGTACCATCAAAGATGCCATCCAAAGTCTCCTCCGAGGAGATTAACCGAAATTCATTCGAATATATTTCCTGAGCCTCACGGTGTAAAGTCCGGATCTCCTCCATAAGTCCGGTCTGGGTAAAATTGAGTACTATTCCTTCCCCTGCTTTAATGCTCACCGTGTCTAACAGGTTTTCAAGGAGCTTCAGGGCGCGGTCCAGTCCGTTTCGTCCCATTTTTTTAATCCTGCTCAATTTTTCCGGGTCCGACTCCTTCTCCATCACATCCATGGCCACCCTGGCTACTGCAAGAGGATTACGCATATCGTGCGCCAGCACCCCCATTAGCCTCTGCCGCATCTCCAACAGCGTCTCATTAAAGGCCGTGGCGGAATAGAGCATGGCGTTTTCAATAGTGAACTGAAGTACGATACCTGCCTCTTGCGTATATACCCCCGCTGACTGCATCTGTTCAATAAGGACCTGGTGGAAAACTATAAACTCACGGAGGATCTGGTCAATGTTGTAGCCGGATGACGAAGCCCGATGCCGTCCATGCTCCCTGCTATTATCTATCAGCTCCCCATAATGTCGCCCCTCCAGGACCTCCTGCTTTCCATTTTGGTTCATTACCTCTACAATATCGTCCAGCAGCTCCGGAACATGATCCCTAAGGGAAAGGCTCTGGGACTCGCTTGAAGCACTAATATTCCGTCGTGCCCTCTCTTCCCATAACTCTGTCAGGTGATGCTTTTCCCTGGCCAAAAATTCGGCGGCTTCTTTCATGAATTGAATTTGATTAAATATCTGAGACAAAAAGGCTTAATGTAAAAAATTTAAAGGATACCGACTGATAAATGTCTGCTAAAATCCAGACTCTTATCCATCCGTCGGTTCAAGTTTCAGGTCTAAATTCCGCCAAAACCTTCTGAACCATGAGGGAAAGAAAATGCAAAATATTTGTAAAAAACCTTTTTTTTGTTTGGTAGTTAAATTTTAAATAATAAATTCGTCCACAGAAATGAAGAACAACTGTGTAAATATGATGTGTATGTGCTGCTCAAATTTTGAGAGGTAGC
>CAMPJY010000119.1 GCA_946887025.1 uncultured Salinimicrobium sp. | reverse complement strand
TTTTGGAATTTGGGATTTAAATTTTTGGAATTTAAATTCTGGCCTCCGGAATTTGACTTTTGACCATTTATTCCTTTACCCTACTGTACTTCTCCATCACTTTCATCACCTCCTCCACAGGTAAAGCCTCTACCTGATGTCCGTCCCGCCCCTGCATGGTTTTGGCGGCAAACAGGGAATTCAGGATGGCCTCTTCTGTAGCTTCAATGGTGGCCAGGAAAAGCGGAGTGACCTCGTCATTTCTCAGCACTTTTGTTTCGTGGTACAGGGACTCGTCAGAATAAGGCACGAAATTTTCAGAAGCAGTCGAGACCGCGATCACGTAATCCCCGCTCCCGTTGGAGGCAATCCCGCCCGTTTTTGCAAGTCCAAGCATTGCCCTTTTTGCCAGTCGCTCCAGGTTCCGTGGACTCAGCGGTGCGTCTGTCATCACCACGATCATACATGAGCCGTCAGCTTCATTGGTATTGGCATAGGGATAGTTGCCAAATTCTTTGGCGACAGGGACTCCTGCAATTTCCAGCACTCCTCCAAAATTCGTCTGGACCAGCACTCCCACAGTATATCCTCCCAGCTTTTGAGGGATTAGCCTTGAGGAGGTGCCAATCCCGCCCTTGTAGCCGAAACAGATGGTGCCCGTCCCCGCGCCTACATTGCCTTCAGGAACTTTTCCACCTTTGGCATTCTCAATTGCTGAAAGCACGTGCTCCTGATTGACGTGCCTGCCCCTGATGTCGTTGAGCCAACCATCGTTGGTTTCCCCCACTACTGAATTCACAGAACGCACCTCCCGGTTCTCCGGCTGGTCGAGGGTATATGAAATTAAAGCCTCTGAGGCTGCCGGGACACTCAGGGTATTGGTGAGGATAATAGGAGTCTCAATGTTCCCCAGTTCCCTGACCTGACTATAGCCCGCCAGTTTACCAAATCCGTTGCCTATATGGATGGCCGCAGGGACCTTCAGCTGAAAGATATTTCCCTGATGCGGTAGGATGGCCGTCACGCCCGTTCTTACATCATCTCCCGATATTATGGTGGTATGACCCACTGTCACTCCCTCCACGTCCGTAATGGCGTTATTCTGCCCCGTAGGCAGCACCCCGATTTCAATTCCGTAATCCCGAAGCCGTTTTTGTTGTGCCTGAAGTGGTATACTGAGTAAAAAAGCTAGAAAAATTAGAATAGGAGTTTTCATGGAATGGAAAATAAGGGTTAACAGTCGCCCATAAATTTAGGAAATTAATGTTTTTAACCTACTGACTCAGGAAATTGGCTTTTCTCCTGCAATAAGTTTTCTGGCCAGTACCCTGTTGGCGTCTACTATAGGCAAAGCATAAATCTCGCTTTCAGTGATCGCCAAAGGAATCTCTGTACATCCCATTAAAACTACGTCGGCTCCTAATTTTTTTAATTCTGCTATTGCTAACTTTAATTCCGAAACCGCTTTTTCCTTAACCGGACAGCAATTGGCTTTGATCCCGTATTCCTCATTGTATACAGTCGCATGTATCCGTTCCTGCCAGCTGTCGCCAGGCTCGATAACCTCCAGGCCGACCTGCTCCAGTGTATTTTTATATAAGCCGGTTCTACGGGTGCCTGTGGTGGAAAGGACCCCAATCCTTCTTCCGGGAAAATTCTCTTTTACAAAGGCCGTAGTCTCTTCTATCAGGTGGACCAGCTGCAGCTGACTTTCCCTGGCTGCCAGTTCTTCAGAAATTACTCCAAATATCTCTGGGGCATGGGCCGTATTACAGGGAATCCCCGCTACAGTTGCGCCGGCCTCCTCTAGTTTCCGTAAGATCTCTGCTATGGCGTAAGCCGGATTCGTTTTCTCCCTCCCCAAAAGGAATTCTGTCCTGTCCGGCAAGGTGGAGGGTAAGGAGAATAACAGCACTGAAGGATGATCCTGATCCTTCTGGGCAGTGGTTTCCTCGATGATCTTCTTAAAAACGTCCAGACCAGCCAAGGGTCCCATTCCGCCTACGATGCCAATCATATACTTTGTTTACTGTTTACCCTTAAATCTTAAGGCCCCTGAACTTTTCGAACGAAGCCACTATATCTCTGTCGGTCAACGAGGATATATACGAACAGATGCTAATCAGTTTTTCGTACACCGTGGCATTTTCCGGGATGGCTATGGGAGTAAGCCTCATTACAAGTTTGTTGAAATTTGATTCCGGCTGGCCTTCGGGAGGCAACAGGGCCTGAGTATAGGTGTCCAGCAACTGCGAGAGCATCTGGTAACCCCCTATTTCTTTGCTGATCACCTCCTCGCTCTGGTAGATTTTCCTTACGCTGATGTCCAAAATATCCCTGACCTGCGCCTCGTACCTGCTCTTGTCCAGCAGCGCGTGGTGGAAATCCCCTTTCAGGATGGCCTCTTCATTATCCACAAAGATCTGTACGGCCTCAGTAATTAGGGTATTAATGGCCAGCGCCCGCAGATAGGTGACTCTGTCGGCCCGGGTCGTCAGGCTGTGATATTTGGACGTATTGATGCTGTCCCGCACCAGGTTGATGAGGTATTCCAGCGCGTATTCTTCTTCTATGAGGCCCAGGTTGATCCCATCCTCGAAATCTATGATAGTATAACAGATATCATCTGCCGCCTCCACCAGGAAGGCCAGGGGATGCCTTTTGTATGCCAGGTCATTTCCCTTGCCTGTGGGAATAAGTCCCAGTTCCGTAGAGACCTCTCTGAAGAAATCTTTTTCACTCTGGAATACTCCGAATTTCTTGTCTGCAATATGCGAAGTAGGCCGGTGAGGGAGGGATTCTTTAGGGTACTTCATGAAGGCTCCAAGAGTGGCGTAGGATAAACGAATGCCTCCCGGGATTCCCGGTCTGCTTTCGGTGAGGAATCTGAAGCCGTTGGCGTTCCCTTCAAAGCGGGCAAGATCTGTGAATTCCTTATCGGAAAGTTCTTTTCTAAACCGCTTTCCGTTCCCCAGGCTGAAATATTCCCCTATTGCCTTTTCACCCGAATGTCCGAAGGGAGGGTTCCCAATATCGTGAGCAAGGGCCGCTGCAGCTACTATAGCCCCGAAATCATTCATCTGGTATCCGTGGATGCTGCTGAGGTGGGGATGCTTTTTCAGGATCTTTTCCCCAGAGAGTCGTCCCAGGGATCGGCCTACTACAGACACCTCGAGGCTGTGGGTGAGGCGGGTGTGAACAAAATTAGTTTTGGAGAGAGGGATCACCTGGGTTTTATCCTGCAGACTCCTGAAGGCAGAGGAAAAGATGATCCGGTCGTAATCCACTTCAAACCCCAGCCTGGTTTCGTTCTGTTCCCTTCGCAGTCTTTTATTAGTATCTCCCGCTTTTCTTAAAGAAAGCAGTTGTTCCCAGTTCATCATTGGTAAGGTTTTGAGTTTTGTGTGTAAGCTATTGGGTTGTAAACCTGTTTTGCCACGAATACACGAATTTTTATTGAATAATCCGGGCTAAAGATAAAGGTTTAGGGTTATTGATTTGTCCCCTTAACGCACAAACTACTCTCCACTTTCCACTTTCCACTCTCCACTAACTCGTAACTCTGAACTCAAGAAACGCCATCGCCAGATACCTCAATTCCTCCAGGTCCATGGCGCTGAGGTCCTTCAGCAGGGATTCTTTCTGAATGGTGATTTTCCTGCGGAAAAGGGTAGGGTGGGCGCTGTTGTCAAGTCCCGCCTGCTCCAGCTTGATCTCCTGCACCAGCAGTTTCTTTGCGCGTTCCAGGGTTTCGCTGTCTCTGACGTTTTCCGGTTTCAGGGAGGTGATCTCTATACTCAGGTGAGGCTCGCAAAGGTTGTAATCCGGCTTGTCGAAGATCCCGAATTCCCCTCCAAAGGCAAGGTTCCTGTTGGCATCCCTCTTCAGGATTCCGTCGAAGCTGACCGTCACGCGTTCCTCCATATCCCGGAGCTGATGAAAGATCAGGTTTTCGGCTTCCTGTCCGTAAGGGATGAGTTTTTTATAGTACAAACTTATATTCCTGTTCGCCTCCAAAGGCAGCTGAATTTCAAAGCCAATAGAGGTGGAGTTATAAGCAGGCGCGTCGTAAAGTTCAATATTTTTAATTTCGCCTTTCCAGTTGTGTACAAAGCCTGTGGAGTCTGCAAAATTGTTGATCCAGGTCTCGAATTCCTCGTAGTTCTTTTCCCATTTCTCACGGCTGCGCAGGTCTTCGCCCTCGGCACAGAAGCCGTTCAGGGTGACGGTAAATTCCCGCTGCTCTTCAGGTAGATCGGGTGGGAGCACCTGTTCCCTGTTACAAGCCAGGAGCAACATTACGGAAGCAAGGAGTAGGAGGCTTTTGTACATGGTGGTTTTTGTTTGGTAAAATAACGAAAAATTTTGGAATGTGGTATTTTGGAGATCAGGGATTTTTATTTCCGGTCGGGTCTTTTTTGCCTATTTTTGAAACTTCAGTAAGCTATTCAGGAGAGTTTTATCTCCAAATCCATCAAATTGAAAAAGTACTGCACTTATGAAAAATCATTTTTTCCTGCTCCTCTGCCTTTTTTCCGTCTCCACTGGTTTTGCTCAGGCTGTTGCCATTGATACTACCTCCAGGCCCTGGAATTTTGATTATATTGTAAATCAGTTTGAACACTATCCCGATTCTCAGGAAGATATTATTTTCCTTGGAAACAGCATTACCTCCTCTGTAAACTGGCACGAATTACTCAGCCTGCCACAAGCGCGGAATAGGGGGATATCCGGGGATACCAGCTTCGGTATACTGGAGCGCCTGGACGAGGTGACAGAAGGGAACCCCGCCAAGGTATTTCTACTGATTGGAATTAATGATATCGCGAAGAATTTCCCGGCTCCCATGATAATTCGGAATTATGAAAAGATTGTTCAAAGGATCAAGTCTGAATCCCCTCAGACAGATATTTATGTGCAGACGCTGATGCCTGTAAATAACACTTTTACACAATTCAAAGGTCACTACAATAAAGATGAGGTGATAGCCGAAGTCAACGAAGGTATCAGAAGGATAGCAAAGGAACAGGAGGTGAATCTAATTGATCTTCATCCTCATTTTCTTGATGCAGAACAGCGATTGATAAAGGAATATACGGAAGATGGCCTGCACCTGAATGCCAAGGGGTATGCTGCCTGGGCGAAAGTTTTAAGAGCATACCTGAAATAGACTTTTCAGCTTCAGCAGGCCGGGAATACAAAGTTCATGTATAGGAAGACTTAAGTTCAAGGAATTTCCGGAAAAAAAAGATGCCCGTATCGGGCATCTTAAAAAAGTGGGAGGCTGCAAAGCTCAAGGCCCTGCGTTATTTTATGAACCACACATCAGGCAATCGTCCCCTTCGGCATCTTTCGACTGCGCAATGAGAGCCCGGAGCTCTTCCGGGGAAAGGGGGGCGCCTTCAACATGTTCACTGAATTTTGGCTGCTCCTGGAGGGTTTGTGCGGCTCTTTCTGGAACCGAAGAAACAGCCTGCTGCACCGGCTCTTCCTTTTGCTCGGTAGGCTGTTCTGCGCTGTCTTTGGAAAGGGTGAATTTAATGGCATCCACCGCACTCTTGGTACGCAGATAATACATCCCCGTCTTCAGGCCACTTTTCCAGGCATAGAAATGCATGGAGGTAAGCTTGCTGTAATTGGCGTTCTCCATGAACAGGTTCAGGGACTGTGACTGATCGATGAAATATCCACGATGACGGGACATGTCAATGATATCTTTCATGCTCAGCTCCCACACTGTCCTGTAAAGCTCCTTCAGATCCTGTGGAATAACATCGATATTCTGTACTGATCCATTGGCCCTGAGGATGGCATTCTTCACGTCCTCGTTCCACAGGTTGCGCTCCACCAGGTCTTCAAGCAGATGTTTGTTTACCACGATAAATTCTCCTGAAAGTACCCTTCGGGTGTAGATATTTGAAGTATAAGGTTCAAAGGCCTCATTGTTTCCAAGGATCTGTGAGGTCGAGGCTGTAGGCATGGGGGCTACCAGCAGGGAGTTTCGCACTCCGTGTTTCTTGACCTGTTTTCGCAGCTTTTCCCATTCCCAGCGGCCGCTGAGTTCGTCGTCTTTGATGCCCCAGAGATTGAACTGGAATTTACCTTCACTTATGGGGGATCCCTTGTAAGTGGAGTAGGGGCCTTCTTCTTTTGCCATTTCCATGGAAGCAGTCACGGCAGCGAAATAAAGGGTCTCAAAAATATCCTGATTCAGCTTTTTTGCCTCATCACTGGTGAAAGGCAGCCGCAGTTTTATAAAGGTATCGGCCAGTCCCTGTACTCCCAGACCTACAGGCCTGTGCCTGAAGTTGGAGTTTTCGGCTTCTTTTACTGGATAATAGTTTCTGTCGATCACCTTGTTCAGGTTCCTGGTCACCCTTTTGGTGATCCTGAAAAGTTCCTTGTGGTCAAATTCGTTGCCCTTGATGAACATGGGGAGCGCAATGGAAGCTAAATTACATACGGCCACCTCGTCCTCGCTGGTGTACTCCAGGATCTCGGTACAGAGGTTGGAGGAACGGATGGTGCCCAGGTTCTGCTGATTGGATTTTCGGTTGGCGGCGTCTTTATATAGCATATAAGGCGTTCCGGTCTCGATCTGGGACTCCAGGATCTTTTCCCAAAGTTCTCTCGCCCTGATCGTCCTGCGGCCTTTTCCTTCAGCTTCGTATTGCAGATACAGGGTATCAAATGCTTCCCCATGTCGATTGTACAGGTCAGGACATTCATGAGGACACATTAGCGTCCATTGGGCATCTTCTTCAACCCGTTTCATGAAAAGGTCTGGAACCCACATGGCGTAGAACAGATCCCGGGCGCGCATCTCTTCCTTTCCATGGTTCTTCTTCAGGTCCAGGAAATCGAAGATATCGGCATGCCAGGGCTCCACATAAATGGCGAAAGAACCTTTCCTCTTTCCGCCTCCCTGATCCACGTATCTGGCAGTGTCGTTGAACACGCGGAGCATAGGTACGATTCCGTTGGAGGTTCCATTGGTGCCAGAAATATAAGAGCCGGTGGCGCGGACGTTGTGAATGGACAGTCCGATCCCACCCGCAGATTGCGAGATCTTGGCGGTTTGTTTCAAAGTATCGTAGATACCGTCGATGCTGTCATCCTTCATGGTCAGAAGGAAACAGGACGACATCTGAGGCTTGGGAGTTCCTGCGTTGAAAAGGGTAGGGGTGGCGTGGGTGAAATACTTTTTGGACATCAGTTCATATGTCTCCACTGCCGCTTCAATATCATTGAGGTGAATTCCCACGGAAACCCTCATCAGCATATGCTGGGGCCTTTCTGCTATTTTCCCGTTGATCTTCAGAAGATAGGAGCGCTCCAGGGTTTTGAAGCCGAAATAGTCATACTGAAAATCGCGGTTGTAAATGATGGTAGAGTCGAGGATCTCCTTATTCTTCTGAATAACCTCGTACACCTCATCGGCCAAAAGGGGGGCTTTCTGACCGGTGCGGGGGTTGACATACTCGTAAAGGTCTGTCATCACCTCCGAAAAAGTTTTCCTGGTATTCTTATGCAGGTTTGAAACCGAAATACGCGCAGCCAGCTTGGCGTAATCGGGATGGGACGTAGTCATGGTAGCCGCGATCTCGGCCGCCAGATTGTCGAGTTCGCTGGTAGTGACCCCGTCGTAAAGGCCTTCGATTACTCTCATGGCAACTTTCACGGGGTCTACAAGTTCATTCAGACCATAACAAAGTTTTCTCACCCTGGCGGTGATCTTGTCGAACATGATGGGCTCCTTGCGGCCGTCTCTTTTTACTACGTACATACTTTCAGGTTAAAAGTTTTGGGAAATATGATTGAAAAATAGATTCTGGAGACTAGAACCTGGAACCAGGAATTTAGACTTTCTCTAGTCTCTTGTTTCCAGTCTCCAGGTTCTAATCTCTAATCTCTATCTTAAAAATCGGCGTCGAAACTGATCTTATTGGTGTCCTTGTCCTTATTCATCACCCCGGCCTTCTGGTATTCACCAACTCTTTTTTCGAAGAAGTTGGTTTTTCCCTGAAGGTTGATCATGTCCATGAA
>CAMPJY010000118.1 GCA_946887025.1 uncultured Salinimicrobium sp. | reverse complement strand
CTTCCCATGAAAGACCAGTTATTTGCAGTGATCGATGTGGAAACCACCGGCGGGGGGATCAACGGCAACAGGCTTACCGAGATCTGTATAGTACTGCTGCGCGGTTCCCTGGTGATCGACAAGTTCACCAGCCTGATCAATCCCGAGAAGGAGATCCCGAGACAGATCACGGCCCTTACCGGGATTGACAATGCCATGGTAGCCGATGCGCCCAGATTTCATGAGGTGGCCAGAAAGGTGGAAGAGCTGACCCGCGATGCCATTTTTGTGGCCCATAATGTCAATTTCGATTACAACGTGCTGCGGAATGAATTCCGCGAACTGGGCTTCGACTACAGCCGCAGGAAACTCTGTACCGTCCGACTCTCCCGCAAACTAATTCCCGGACTGTTCTCCTATAGTCTCGGCAGGCTGTGCGACAGCATCAATATCCCGATTTCCAATCGCCACAGGGCCGAAGGCGATACCGATGCCACGGTGATCCTGTTTCAGCGGCTGCTGGCCCTGGATGAGGATGAGGGGGTCATCGCTTCTTTCCTGCATGCCCACTCCCGGCAGGCCACCCTTCCGCCGCATATCGACGCCGAACAGGTACACCGCCTTCCGGAGACTGCCGGCATTTACCTGTTTAAGGACAGGAAGCATAAGGTGATTTACGCGGGCAAGGCCATAGACATCAAGAAACGCGTGGTCTCGCATTTTTACGACCGCATGAGCAAGGAATACCAGCTGGGGCAGGAGACCTACCACATCGACCATGAGCCGACAGGCAGCGAACTGGTGGCCCTGCTGCTGGAGGCCGAATATATCCGGAAATATTATCCGAAGTTCAATCAGGCGCAGAAACGTCCCGGCCCGGTGTACCAGATCATCAGCTACACCAATCAGCGGGGGATTCAGCAGCTGGCATTGGAAAAGGCCAACCGCACCCGCGAATCCCTCAGCACCTTCTACAACCGTGGCGCCGCCCAGGAAAAGCTGGAGCAGCTCTGCCGTGACTTCCGGCTCTGCCCTAAGTTCTGCAGCCTTCAGAAGAATGTGGAACACTGCTCCCACCACAGCATTACTGGCTGCGAAGGGATTTGTTCAGATACAGAATCTGTAAAGGACTATAACCGGAAAGTGGCCGAGGCCATCGCCTCCCTGCGGGAGGATTCCGACAGCTTTGTGATCCGGGAAAAAGGCAGGCATTTTGAGGAGGAGGCTTTTGTGCTGGTCCGGCAGGGGGTATATCAGGGCTTCGGCTATATCGACACCCAGACCCAGGTGAAGCGCCCGCAGGATTATGAACCTTTTCTAAAGCGACAGACGGCCACTTACCACACCAATAAGATCCTGAGCAATTATCTCCGGAAGCAGGGAAATCCCAGGCTGCTGTTTTTTGAGGAGGATGCGGAGGAATACCAGAGAAGGGATACCCCCTTAAGCAAAGGAATGGCAAAGGCGGCTCACGGGACGCTGGAGCTGGAGTTTTAAAGGTGGAGCCAGTCCACGACGATCTGGAGATCGCCACCCGGTAGGTCCAAATCTGGAGATTTGGACCAGCGAACGCTGTTGCTTGTAAACTTATAATTATAGCAAACGCTGCGCGTGATCTCCAGATCACAGCGCCATCGGGCGGGAATCTCCAGATTCCCGTGCCGATGCTGGAGGGAGTCTCCAGACTCCAGTCCCTTACATCGGCAGTATCCAGACTGCCGTGGATTATACTGGGCTTCTCCCACGAGAGTCTGGAGCCTCTGCCCACCGGCATTAAGAGAGACGTAATTAAATGAACGCCACTCTTTTCAGTTCGGAATTCGGTATGAAAAATCCAAAATAATAATTAAATTTGTATCCAGGTAGATACACTTAATATGTTCTGTATTGAGAAAACAGCTGAATTTGATAAATGGTTTCGGAAATTAAAAGACTTGAGAGCAAAGGCTAAAATCTTGTTCAGAATCCATAAAATTGAAAACGACGGACATTTTGGAGATTGTAAATCTGTCGGAGACGGTATTCGTGAAATGCGAATAAATTTTGGGAAAGGATATCGTGTTTACTTCAATGAAATGGACGGGAAATTGATTATTCTGTTAATTGGCGGAGAAAAATCTACTCAGAAAAAGGACATTGCCAAGGCGAGAGAAATCTGGAATAAACTAAACAAATAGAAATGAAAACTTCAAAATTTGACATAGCTGATTATTTGGACAGCAAAGAAATGGTTGCTGAATATCTCAATACTGTTTTGGAAGAAGGTGATAACGCTGATGTAATTAATGCCATTGGACATATTGCCAAAGCAATTGGAATGACCAAGATAGCGGAAGAAACAGGATTGAGCAGACCAAGTTTATATAAAGCTTTATCTGATGGGGCAAAGCCTCAGTTTGAGACAATAATGAAGGTTTTGAAGGCAATAGGAGGTCAGATACAGGTGAACCCCATTCTACCTGAAAACACTTAAATCGCGTCTCTACTTAATACAATTAGGCAACCCCCAAAAAAAAACCACTAAGCTACCGAGGTCGCTAGTGGTTTAGGTTTAAAAAATGACAGTCCGATTGGCTCCCGAAGCATATTAGCACCCTACAAAATTAATATGGATCCGGGAGCAACCTCTTTTTAGTTGCAACTGTAATTTTCTAACAAATTCAAATCTAAAAATAAAGTTAAAGCGGATGATTCCCGTTTAGTTAACGTGTGGATTTCGGAAGTAATCGTCAGACTCGTAGCCGCAGGATCACCGTCGTGCCCTTATTGGGTTCGGAGATGATTTCAGCTGCTTTGTCGACATTGTACCCCAGCAGACTCAAACGCTCCCTGACCAAAGTGACCCCCTTGGATTGGTGCAGCTTAGTGCCGGGAGACTCCGAGATCCCGATGCCATTATCTTCCACTTTGCATTGCAGTACATCCTCCGAAAGCAGTTCAAAAGAGATCTTCAATGTCGGATTCGGGATACTTGGCGGGAAGGCGTGAACGAAGACATTCTCCACAAAAGTCTGCAGCAGCATCGCAGGGATGCGGACCTCATAGGTGTCGATCTCGGGGTCGACCTCAAACAGGACGCTGATCCGGTCATTGAACCTGGTGTTTTCCACGCGGGTATACAGTTGCAGGTATTCGATTTCCTCCAGCAACAGGATGCTGGGTTTGGTACAGTGATCCAGGTTCAGCCGGATCAGCTTGGCAAAATCCCCCAGGAATTTGGTGGCATTGTCTATATCACTATCCATGATATAATACTGAATCGAACTCATGGCGTTGAAGATGAAATGCGGATTCATCTGCGCCAGCAGGGCCTCCATCTTGGTTTCTTCAAATCGTTTCTGGATCAGCCCCTTCTGCGCCTCAAATTTCCGGTGCTGCCTGATCTGGATTTTATAGAGGGCATATACCCCCAGGATCCCCAGGCTGATGATCAGTAAAATGAACCACCAGGTCTTCCAGAAGGGGGGAAGTATGGACAGTCGCAGCAGGGGTTCCGTATGACTTAAGCCTGTGCTTTCATCCGTTACTTTTACGGTTATTTCGTAATCCTCGGCGGGTAAGAATGGCAGGAATATTTCAGGTTTTGAGGAAGGAAGGCTCCAGGCCTCGCTTTCGTTCAAGCGGTACTGGTACTTCAGTTTATTCGGAAAAGCATGCGCATTGGTACCGAATTTCAGCAGAATGGTGTTTTCGTCGTGCGCCAGACTTATTTTTTCCTGATCGCCAACAGCCCCTAAAGGTAGTTTGGAGTTATTGACAAAGATCTCCTCGATCTTTAATTGAGTTACCAAAGCCTCCGTATCGGTAACCGACTTAAGGTCCACGATATAATACCCGTCAGTGCTGCCTATGAACAATTGCTCATCCTTCACCGCCGCACTCAGCAGCGGCTGTTCCAGGCCCTGCTCCTTATCCAGGATTATGCTGCGCCTGTCTTTATAAACATTCAGGCCTTTTTCCGTCCCGATCAGAAGGTTTCCGTCATATTGCCTTAAGAAGGAAATGGAATTCCCCCGGATTTTTGCCCGCGGAATTTTTTCCAGGATCCTGAAAGAATCTTCATCACTGATGATGTACACATCCCCGAATTCCGTCGAAATGGCCAGATTTTCCCCTAAAGCCGTAATGTGCCGCAGTTTTTCTTCTTTCCAGGTCCCATTGGCCAGGTAGGAGGTAAACCCGTTGTTTTCCCAGACATAGAGCCCCGAAAAAACAGAAACGAAATAAGTTCTGTCCTCATGCTGCAGACTCCCAACCACCATCGTGGGGGTGTGGGGGTCATCCGGCCTGAAATGCGCATATTTCAGGGA
The DNA here is from genome assembly GCA_946887025.1 of uncultured Salinimicrobium sp. The sequence goes on along the minus strand of CAMPJY010000118.1, from coordinate 3,948 downwards.
GTCCGGGTTGCTGTACACCCGTACCCCGCCATAGGGATTGGTTTCAATAAGATCCCCTGCAGGGGTAAAATTGATCTCCTCGGAATGCAGGGGCAGGTAACGCTGCAGTTCCCTCATGGAGTCGATGGCAAAGAGGCCAATGTTCGTATTGATCCAATACGTGTTTCCAAAGGCTTTTATATCGTAAAAATGGATGTCGGAGGCGCCGGTGGAGTAATCCAGTTCATAGAAACCATCCCGGTGTTTCGGAAGCGGCAGGGGAGTGGTACGGACATAGTTTTCCTGCCAGGCCTTGAGCTGAGGCAGGCCGATGAACTCTTCCGTCTCCTCTCCTATTATCAGGATGCCGTCATTGCGTAATACTGCGGAAGTGTTTGCGGTACGGGCAAAACCAAGGACCCTGCTTCCCGGGATCTCGTGGAATTTTATTTTTGGTTTTAAAGCGATTTCAAAAAGCCCCGCATCCTTGGTACCGGCATATAGTTTCTCGAAAGTGGGGTCGTAGGCCAGGGAGATCACCTCCCTGCTGGGAACATTGAATTCCGCAGCCCTGGAGATCATCCCCTCGTCGGTCAGCTCATAGAGGCCGCCATCGCTGTCATAAATGCCCCAGGCGGCTGCGAAGATCCGGTCGTCGTCCGTGATCACATGATCCCAGATGATGGAGGTTCCGAGTTTGTTGTCTTCTGAAATCTTCACCCCCTCCTTCACATAATCCGCAAGGGCACTTTTTGTGTAAAAACCTTTGTTGCTGCTGTAGATGCTGTCCTGATCCACCAGAACCGAATAGATGAACTCATGGGAATTCACCTTCACCAGGGCAGATTGCTGATCTTTATTCTGAATCCTGTAGACCCCTGAACTGTAGGTGGCAACATACACCTGATCCCTGTAAATAAAGAAATCCTGAATCCGGAAGAGCCCGTTTCCGGAGGGGATTTCCGGGGAATACACCTGAAAACTGTCCACGTCTATCACCGAAACCCCATCACTGGTTCCCACGTACATAAGGTTTTCGTGTGAGAACAGGCTGGTGATCTCGTTGTGGACGAGGCCGTCCTTTTCTGAAAGTACCCTGAACTCAAAGCCGTCATAAATGCTGACGCCCTCCCCGTAGCTGCCAAACCAGAGCCTGTTGTTTTTATCCTCCGCAATGGCCCAGCAGCTGTTCAGGGCCAGACCATCTTCTTCAAAAAAGTACTGTAACCGGTCATTTTCCTTTTTGACCACCCCGTTGTCAGTACCTATCCACAGGAAATTATTGCTGTCCACCAGCAGCGACCTCACCGTATTGTTTGGCAGTTCGCTGGCGGCAGTATAATTCTTTCCGGGGTATTTCTGGGCGCTCGCAGCCTGGACCCACAAAAGACACAGAAGGAAAAGCCTAAGGATTCTGTAGAATGGCATTGATGAACTCGTCTTCTTTTCGAAAGGAAACCGGCAGTTTCTCCCCATTGGTTAATTCGATCTCCCTGGCTGCCTTGTTGTACCTCACCACGTAATTCAGGTTCACCACATAGCTCTTGTGGATCCTTTTGAAGGAATTCACCGGCAGGATCTCCTCCACGAACTTCAGCGTCCTGGTGGCCATCCTGGTGATGCCGTCGATCTTTTTGATGCAGCAGTAGTTGCTTTCGGCCCTGCAATACAGGATCTGGTTGGAATGTATCAGTTCAAATCCTTCCAGGGTGGGGAAGGCGATTTTATTGACGTTCTGGTCGTTGACATTGAGGTTCTCCAGCAATAGGGACAACTTCTTCTGGGCGGAGCTCTGGTGGTTTCTGGCCTCAAACTTCTTCACCGCCTCCGACAGCTCCAGCGTGTTTATGGGTTTCAGAAGATAATCCAGCGCGCTGCGTTTAATGGCTTTGATGGCAAACTGGTTGTAGGCCGTGGTAAATATGACTTCGAACCTGATTACCTCGAAATACTTGAACAGCTCGAACCCGTTCTTCTGGGGCATCTGTATGTCCAGAAACACCAGCTCCGGCTCGTATTTCCGGATGGCCAGCACCCCGGAGTCCACCGAATCACATTTTTCCACAATATTGAATTTATTGGGAAAACTCCTGTCGAGCGTCTTCTCCAGGAAATTCCGGGCATTTACTTCGTCGTCAATAATTACTGCTTTTATCATACAGCGCTACAGTTAGATCACGAATTTAAAACTTTTCCTGAGAATCGCTGCGGGTGATCTCCAAATCACAGTGAATCGCTGCGCGTGATCTCCAGATCACCGCGCCACCGGGCGGGAAACTCCAGATTCCCGTACCTTATGCTGGTGGGAGACTCCAGTCTCCAGTCTACTAATGTAATTCTATATTTTCTGTTAAGAATAAAAAGTTAAAATTTCTGGTCCTAAATATCCTTTTCACCGATAAACTACCACAAATAAAGCCTCAGGACCATTCCGAAATAAATGAGGTCGAAAATTCTTATTAAAGAGATGCTAAATTTTTTTCAAAAGTGACCAACAAATCAAAAAAATTTATACTTTCGGAATCCCGAACCACCATTACATAAAGATGTTGCACCCTACACAAGTGCATCTACCCATCCAAAAGGAAATCGCCCCCTTAAGATTTACCAACGGATGGGTTTTTTTATGGCCGGCTGCCGTTCAGCATCGCTGATGACGGTAATCTCCAGGCTCTATTCTCTAATTTCCCTTCCTTAAAAATGTTACACTTTTCCAAAGATTGAGGTTCCCAAACAATAATGCAGTAAATTTAGTTTCATGGAAAAGCATTATCTGATTCTGGCGGCCCTCGGTTTTGCAACCCTGGTCATGGCCTGGCTTCCTTCCATCTCCAAAAAGATAAAGATCAGTTTCCCCGTCCTCCTGCTGCTTATCGGCTTCGCGCTTTTCTATGTCGGAATACCTCTGGAGTGGCCCGATCCCCTGCCGGGAAACAGTGAGATCCTGTTCTTTTCCGAAGCCATTGTGATTATTTCCCTGATGGGCGCCGGATTAAAAATAGGCAGCCACTTTTCCTTTGCCACCTGGAAGCGGCCTTTGCTGCTGGTATTCGTAACCATGCCCCTGTGTATCATCGCCGCCTATTTCATGGGGATCTATTTCCTCGCATTAAGCGTTCCCTCGGCCCTGCTGCTGGCTGCTATTCTCGCGCCCACGGACCCCGTTCTTGCTTCGGAGGTACAGCTGGATGAACCCACCCACGAAAAAGAACCGGAGGATAAAAGAAGGTTCACCCTTACCACCGAGGCCGGGATCAATGATGGGATGGCCTTCCCCTTCACCTATCTGGCCGTCATGGTTGCCCAGGCCGGGGGATGGGCTTCCCTGAACTTCAGCTATTGGTTCTGGGACAAACTGCTGCTGAAGGTCATCATCGGGGTGGCCATTGGAATGCTGATAGGCCGACTCATGGGCTATCTGCTGGACCGCCTGCACGTGGTCACGGGAATCAATACCTTCGATGGGTTCGTGTCCCTTTCGCTGACCTTCATGACCTACGGCCTCACCGAATACCTCCACGGATACGGCTTCCTGGCAGTGTTCTTTGCCGGACTCTCCCTCAGGTATTACGAGAAGGTCAGGGGGGATTATAAGAAGAAAATGCACGATTTCATTCACGAGATCGAACGCCTGCTGCTTACCGTCTGGATCATCCTTTTTGGCGGGGCGCTGATCAATGGGGTCCTGGACCTGACCGACTGGCGGGGACTTGTCTTTGCTTTGGTCTTTATCCTCATCGTCCGGCCACTGGCGGGGCTGATAGGACTCGCGGGGGTGAGGGACAGTAAAAGGACGAAATTCTCGATCAGTTTCCTCGGGATCCGGGGAATAGGTTCCGTATTTTATCTCGGCTGGGCCATGATGCAGTTTGAGGATTTTAAATATATAACGGAACTGTATGGTATCACAGCCTATGTCATCCTCATTTCCATTGTGTTACACGGCATTACTGCGCCCTCCATAATCGG
>CAMPJY010000117.1 GCA_946887025.1 uncultured Salinimicrobium sp. | reverse complement strand
GTTTAAAGATTCAGGAATTCGAGAATACGGGACTCAAAATCGGGAGAATCGAGATAAGCATCTCCAATGACCACGGTCCCGGTTGCGTCAATAAAAAGCAATTTGTTCAGATAGCTGTTGAATACCTCGGAACCAATATTATTCCCACGTATTTCAATGGCATCCAGCTGATATTCATTCTTCAGGTCGTAATGATACTTTCTCAAGGCATTCTGCCAGGCAGAAGTCTCCCCAATATCTATATTTATTCCTGAGAAATTGATCTCAGGATACTTTTCCTCCAGTTCGTCAATCTTTTGATGCTGATTTTTATGATGTGTAGGGGAATTAATGGACCAAAGATAAAATATGGTTCTCCCATTAAAAATCTGCCCGGATTCAAGATGTGTGCCGTTAGCCGAAACCAGTGGAATGTTGCTGACGTTTATCCCGGGAATAAAAGCCAGCTGAATGCTTCCGAGGGTCACCAGATCGTCCAGATCGTCATCGGGAATCCCTTTTTCCTGCAGGGTTTTTAGAATGCCCCTCAGTTCCTCCCGGTTCTTCCCCATGACCATCCCGGCTGTCCCGAGACGATTCAGGAAATAATTCTTAATAAGAGGTAAGCTGGTAAGGGAATCGATCAATTCTATCCTCTTGCTGATATTTGCAAAATTGTTCTGGTCGTAGCAGGGGTCCACATGAGGGTCGCCTGTACAATCTTTCATGGAAAGGTTGATCAGATAATTGTCCAGGAAGCGGAGATAAGTGGGGTTGGATTGAAAGGATTTTTCATTAAAGCTGATATCATCCCTGTAGTCGAAAAACTCTTTAGGAAAATCATCAGAAAATTCGGGAAAATATTTGTTGACCAGGTACGCGTATTGTTCTTTAAGATTATTGTTCTCGTATTGTATCATTTTCTGAGCAACTTCAACAAAGTTTTCACTGACGTTATGCTCTTCAATTAGGTTATCGAGATTCTCCTGGCGATGCTGCTTGATCGAATCTACGATGGCTCCAAACTTTTTCGGTTCTATTTTATAATAATCCAGCACGAGATCTGAATTTTTCTCATTCCTGAGAAACAGATTAATCAGATAATTATTTTCCGGAGCCCCATCTCCACTGAAGTGCAGGGATTCATCGAACAACAGCGTATTCCCCCACATCAGAAGGCTGTCTCCCGGAGACAGATAGATTACCTGGGTTTCATATCCATGTCGAAAATTATACAGGCCTTCCTCAGCATTTTTTATATGAAAGGAAAAATTGTCTTCTTCGGTAAGATAGGAGGTGTCCACGATGTTCGCATCCTTGGAGAGGACCAGGAATTCAGAAGTCGGATTGACGATATGTCCACTAAAAGATGCATCGGGTGAACTGCTTGTGGTGGAGTTGTTACAACCCGCAAGAAAGAAAAGAAGGATGATGGGTAGAAAAAATAAAATTCGACGGTTCACAGAAATTGAGGGAGTAAAACTATATAACAATCCGAACAACAAATGTAAACTTAGAAGCTGCTCAATGTGTTAATCGTCCGTTAAAACCGCAATATTAAAAGTTAATGTTTTAGGGTATGGGCTTTATTGGCTACTTTTGCAAAAAATTGAGGAATATATGTTATCAGTATCAAATTTATCAGTTCAGTTTGGAAAAAGAGTATTATTTGACGAGGTCAATACTACCTTCACCCAGGGCAACTGTTATGGGATCATTGGAGCCAACGGCGCAGGAAAATCCACTTTCCTGAAGATCCTGAGCGGGAAGTCAGATGCTACTTCAGGCCACGTTCACCTGGAACCCGGGAAACGTATGTCGGTGCTGGAGCAGAACCACAACCTGTATGATGAATTTCCTGTTCTCGAGACGGTTATTATGGGAAATAAACCGCTCTACAAGATCAAGAAAGAGATGGACGAGATCTATGCCAAGGAAGATTTCTCCGATGCTGATGGAGAAAGGGTAGGAGTGCTGCAGGTGGAATTTGAAGAAATGAACGGCTGGAACGCCGAGAGCGAAGCTGCTGCCATGCTTTCCAACCTGGGAATAAAGGAAGACAGCCATTACACCCTGATGGGCGACCTTGATAATAAACTTAAGGTACGGGTGCTTTTGGCACAGGCGCTTTTTGGCAATCCTGATGTGCTTATCATGGATGAGCCTACCAACGACCTGGATTATGAAACCATCTCCTGGCTGGAAAACTTCCTGGCCAATTACGAAAATACAGTGATCGTCGTATCTCACGACCGTCACTTCCTGGATTCAGTCTGTACTCATATTTCTGATATAGATTTCGGAAAGATCAATCACTACAGCGGAAATTATACCTTCTGGTATGAATCTTCACAGCTGGCTGCGAGACAGCGTTCACAACAGAATAAAAAGGCGGAGGAGAAGAAGAAGGAACTTCAGGAGTTCATCCAGAGGTTCAGTGCCAACGTCGCCAAATCCAAGCAGGCAACTTCTCGTAAAAAGATGATCGAGAAATTGAATATTGAAGATATCAAGCCTTCCAGCAGAAGGTATCCCGCCATTATTTTCGAAAGAGAAAGGGAAGCGGGCGACCAGATCCTTAATGTGGAGGGACTTAGTGCTTCCATTGAGGGGGAAATCCTTTTCCAGAATGTGGATCTGAATCTGGCTAAGGGAGATAAGGTGGTAGTGTATTCAAGAGACTCACGGGCCACCACGGCTTTTTATGAAATAATCAACGGAAAGCAGAAACCTCTTGCAGGGAGCTATGATTGGGGAATTACGACCACCCAGTCCTATCTGCCTCTGGATAACTCTGAATACTTCGAAAACGACCTTACCCTTGTGGACTGGTTACGCCAGTGGGCCAAGACAGATGAGGAGCGGGAGGAAGTTTACATCCGCGGATTCCTTGGAAAGATGATCTTCAGCGGAGAGGAAGCCCTGAAGACTTCCAGAGTGCTCTCAGGGGGAGAAAAAGTACGTTGTATGCTGAGCCGGATGATGATGATGCGCGCCAATGTACTTATGCTGGATGAACCAACCAACCACCTGGACCTGGAATCCATTACTGCCTTTAACAACTCTCTAAAGAATTTTAAGGGGACTGTCCTGTTCACTACTCATGACCACGAATTTGCCCAGACGGTGGCCAACAGGGTGGTGGAACTTACTCCTTCCGGGGCTCTGGATCGTTATTTAAGTTTTGACGAATTCATGAGTGACAAGAAGATCAGGGAACAGCGTGATAAGATGTATCAGCAGAAAGCCTAAGCTTTCGGCTATTAAATAAGAATAAAAAAACCTGCTCTTGCAGGTTTTTTTATTCATTCTGAATGGAGGAATAGAATTTATAGAGATCATACGCCCCCAGAACAATAAAGCCTACCGCGATGACCAGCCGGAAAGTGGAATATTCCGCCCCATTGAAATAAGTGAAAAGCCGATAGGAGCCATAGGCTATAAAAGCACTGCCAATTATTAAACTTAAAAAGTTCTTTCTCTTGCCGGGTTTGTTTTCCATGCTGTCAAGATATTAAAAAGAAGGAATTTAATTGAGAAGCTGTTTGAAGTTCTAAAAGACTACAGGTGTAACAAAGGCAGAAAGGTCTTTATAGCTTGTCCCCAGGAAAGGTGTCCCGGGTGATATTCAACGCCTGTTCGTATTGTTCCGAAAGTACAAAAAGCTGCACCTGCCCCGGAAGACCTCCCCCGAAGCCGGCCCGCAGTCCGGAATCAAAATCATTGCGAACCCGGGTGCCGATCCCTTCCTGTTGTAATATGTCTTCAAGATGAAGCACATTTACCTCAGAACCGGTATATACTCTTTTGTACTCGTCCTCTGTACTCATAATACTAAATTTATGACTTAAAGTTAAGGATAGGATTTAACTCAGCACGAAAATTTAAGTGGAGTTTAACGCTGCTTACAGGTTGTAATATTTGCTTTTCCAGATACATTCATTAAAATTCTTTCCAAGGGCGATGCCGTAGAAGAAAATGAGGCCCAGGATGGATTTGAAACTGAACATGTAGATCATAATGAATTGGTAGGTCTCCCGGTATCCGGAATAAAATACTTCCCGAAATAACACGGCTATTACAAAGCTGAAAAGGAAAACAAATATACTGAGGTTCTCGATGCATCTCAGGGGCCACATCAGCAGCTTTCTCAGGGGGTGAAGATCTCGTCCCCATTTATGGATCAGATAGAAATAATCGTTCCCGATGGGTGCAAAAAGAATGGGGTCATCGGCATTTTCAAGTTTAAAGTGCTTGGAAGGCGCCAGGATCTGAAATCCTTTCAGGGAGGTTCCATGTTCCCTTTCCAGTCTGCTGATCTCGTGAATGGTCTCCAACGGGAAAGGCGATTTAAAATAAACGGTGGGAAGAAAACGGAGCCTGTATGAGATGGCTATTTTCCTGATATGGGAAATGTGAAAGATCCTGTTTGCCTCGAGCTTATCCACTGCCAGCTCATTTGAATCGGCTATTTCCCCATCCTGAAGCCTATGCAGCACCTCCTGGCGTTCCTCATCTGCTTTTCTGAGGATATGCTGTACCTGCTCAAGAATCTCCTTTTCAGAAATGGAACTGTTCCTGAAGTCTTCCAGTTTTCGCTGCAAATTTACCCTCGGCAATATCATCGTTAGAAGCTTGACTACTTTAAAAGTAATAAATACTTCAGGAATTATTGTCCTAAACAGCTCAATATCACCTGGTAAAAAAAGTTAAAATAACTTTCTGGAATTGTATTCTGGTCGGGTCCTTTCCAGGGCCCAGGTTGGGGAGGTTCTTGTTCTACAAAGATGGGACCCTTCCAAGGTCATCTCCACGGGAAATTCAAATCACCTCCGAGCAGGTTCATTTTGAATTTCTACCGCAATTCTGCCCCTAATTGGGTTTCGAAACTGGACTGCAATTTGCCCATGATCTTGTCAATCTGTTTATCCGTCAGGGTTTTTTGTTCATCCTGAAGAATAAAACTCACCGCGTAGCTCTTTTTGCCTTCCGGAAGGTTTTTCCCCTCATAAACGTCAAACAGGCTCACATCCTTAAGAAGCTTTCGCTCAGTCTGCAGGGCCAGGGCGTGGACCTCCTCAAAACTGACCTTCTGGTCCAGCAGCAGGGCAAAGTCCCTTCGTACGGCCTGGAATTTTGAAATAGGAGAGAAACCTCTCTTCTGATTCCTGGCAGCCTCCAGTACCAGATCCCAATTAAAATCTGCATAAAGAACCTCCTGGCCTATGTCGAAGGATTTCAGGATCTTCTTCTTAACCACCCCAAATTCCACCAACCTGGTTTTCCCGGTACTGAAAGCCATGCCTTCAGAAAACACGTCATTTTTGGCGGGAGTGGATTTAAGCTCCGTAATTCCCAGTCTGGACAACACCGCAGTCACCACTCCTTTCAGATAAAAGAAGTCGCTTTTCCTGATAGGTGAATTCCATATTTCCGAATTCCTGTTCCCGGATATAAAAACACTCAGATGCTTGTGTTCAGCCCTTCCGCCCTCATAATTGTGATAGGTTTTCCCAAATTCAAAAAACTTCAGGTCTCCTCTTTTGCGGTTCAGGTTGTAAACCACCGCTTCCAGGCCTGAAAACAACAGGGACTGCCGCATGACAGACAGGTCCTGGCTCAGCGGGTTGAGCATGTTCACATTGTATTCCTCCTTAAGCTGTTCGCTCAGGCGGACGTAATTGGGCGTGGTCAGGGAATTGGCCATGGTCTCAAAAAAGCCCTGACCGGTAAACTGATTCGCAATGATGTTCTGAAGCTTATAATCCTCATATTTGGAGGAATTGGCGATAGAAGCCTGGATCTTGTTCCCGAACTGGATATTGTTGTACCCATATACTCGAAGGATTTCCTCAATCACATCAGCCTCCCGCTGCACGTCTACGCGATATGCGGGAATGGTAAGCCCCATTCCTGTTTCAGTCACATTGTTTACTCTTATTTCCAGGGAAGCCAGAATGGATTTAATGGTTTCCTGGGGAATATTCTGCCCCACCAGGGAGTTGATCTTTTCAAAAGTGAGGAATACCGGGAAGTTTTCTATTTTTTTGAAATAATAGTCATCCAGATCACTGGTCACCACCCCGCCGGCACATTCCTGAATAAGGAGTACGGCTCTTTTTAAAGCATAATCTGTGATGTTAGGATCGATTCCCCTTTCAAACCTGAAGGAGGCATCGGTATTAAGACTATGTCGTTTTGCAGATTTTCTGACGGTTACAGGGTTGAAATATGCACTTTCCAGAAAGACTGCGGTGGTTTCTTCTGTAACTCCGCTGCCCAGGCCTCCGAAAACCCCTGCCAGGGCCAATGGTTTCTCCTTGTCACAGATCATCAGGTCTTCCTCGTGAAGTTCCCGTTCCACTTCATCCAGCGTGATGAATTTGGTGCCTGCAGGAAGGGTTTTTACCTGGATCTCCTGACCTTCAATTTTATGCGCATCAAACGCGTGTAGCGGCTGCCCCAGTTCGTGCATTACGTAATTGGTCACGTCCACCACGTTGTGTTTGGGAGTGATGCCTATCGCCTTTAATCTGTTCTGAAGCCATTTTGGAGAAGGGCCTATTTTGATATTCGATACCGTGATCCCGCAATACCTGGGAGCCAGATCTGAATTTTCTATTTTTACGGGTATTCTGAAGTTTCGGCTGTCAACTTTAAAGCTGGACACGGAAGGGGTGATAAGTTCCTGGATGTTTCCCTGTTGCTGGAGCCCGGCCTTCAGGTCACGGGCTACTCCCCAATGGCTCATGGCGTCGGCCCTGTTAGGCGTGAGTCCTATTTCAAAAACAAGATCGTCCTCAACTTCAAAGATCTCGGCTACCGGGGTTCCTGGTTTCAGATCCTGATCCAGTACCATGATCCCCTCATGACTCTTCCCAAGCCCCAGCTCATCTTCGGCGCAGATCATCCCATGACTGCTCTCTCCTCTTATCTTGCTCTTTTTTATCTCCCAGGCAGCGCCTTTCTCATCATACAGCGTGGTTCCAATAGTGGCTACAGGAACCTTCTGGCCCTCGGCTACATTGGGAGCCCCACAGACTATCTGAACCGGCTCTGCTTCTCCTATATCAACTTTGGTGACTTTTAGTTTGTCTGCATTTGCATGTTGTTCGCAGGACAAGACATGTCCAACCACAACTCCGCTAAGGCCTCCTTTTACACTTTGGAAAGCCTCGATCCCTTCAACCTCCAGCCCAAGGTCGGTTAACAGTTCCCCGGTTTTTACGGCATCCTGCTTTACTTGAATGAATTGCTTTAACCAGTTGTAAGAAATCTTCATGCTACACTCTAATTTATGAGTCGCAAAGATAGCATTACGAATGGTTTTGACATAATCTGATCATAATTTACGAATAAAAAAAGAGGTGAAAAACACCTCTTTTCCGGCTGTAGATTTTTCCATTGCTGAATTACTGCCTTCTTTTAAAATTCATGCTGGCTACCTGCCCTCCTTCGGCCTCATTGAAAATGTTCCACTCGAGGGTATTTTCATCGATCTTCCTGATCTCATGCCTCAGGCTGACCTGTTCCTTATTATCATCAGTATATTCTTCGACAGCTTCATAAGCATCATTCCCCAGGTCTTTTATTTTCATGGTAGAAGGCCAGAGCCCCAGCATTTGGTTTGAACCAATATAAACCACATCAAATTCATCATCCACAGCATCATAGGCCAAAACCCTTTTGGCAAAAGGAGTTCCGTCAGGCCCGATAAAATCTGCCGTTAGGATCCCATGTTCCTCATCGTAATGGATCTTATTGATCTCTTTATTCTGACTTACCACTTTTCCGTTGTTCATGTTCTTCAGGTCCAGGTCCCATTCTCCCACCAGGAAATCCAGCTGGGCGTGCCGGTTTTCCAGCCTTGCCAATTTTCCGAGAGATCCCTGGTAGAGCCGGGTGTCATCCAAAGTACCTTTTCCCTGCTTGGTCATGGAAATGGATTTCTTCAGGTATTTTTTGGCCTCTTCTTCGTTTCCCGCGACGATGAGATAATCGGCATAAGAATCATTTGGATTGGCGGCTTCAGGATATTCCTTTATGTTCAGGCTAAAGACTTTCTCGGCCGCCTCCAGATCCTGATCTTCATGCATGATTTTATAACCAATCCTGTTGAGTTCCCATTCATCAATTTTATAGGTAGCTGCTTCTTTCTCCTTCAGCTTCGCATATCTTTCCAGGGCCGAGTCTATTCCTTTCTCTTTGTAATCCTTATAAACAACATCTGCAATGGATGCTTTTTCTTTTTCCTGGCTCATCAAGAGAGTGGTGGAGCAAATGAGTACAAAACTCATTAGGTGTTTAAGGTTTAAAAATGTTTTCATTGGTCTCATTATTAAGAGTTTACTCTTAAAGATAAAGCAAAAATGAAAACGA
>CAMPJY010000116.1 GCA_946887025.1 uncultured Salinimicrobium sp. | reverse complement strand
TCCTGCACCAGCAGGGGAGAGTCAAAATTATTGGTATAAAGCCCGCCGGTTCCCAGACCTTGGGGCATGCCACTTTGAAGGGTATAGGTATACTGGGCGATGGCATTCAATCCCACATTGCTTTCCAGGGCACTGGTGATCCACCAGCCAATTCCGTATTCTTCTGCCAGCTCCCTCCACTCCTCAGTTCCCTGAAACCCGCCAATCAGGCTCGGCTTGAAGATCACATATTGAGGTTGTATGGTTTGTAGGAGTTCCCGCTTCTTCGTTACATCAGAAACCCCGATTAATTCCTCATCAAGGGCAACAGGCACAGGAGTAGATCGGCATAGTTCTGCCATTTCGTGTTCCTGGCCCTGTTTTATTGGCTGTTCGATACTGTGAAGTTCAAAATCGCTGAGCCGCTTTAGCTTCTCCGGGGCCTCCTTCACTGAAAATGCACCATTGGCATCCACCCGCAATTCCATTTCAGAAGAAGAGAATTCACTCCTGATATACTTCAACAGCTCCAGCTCCGTCTCGAAATCTATGGCTCCGATCTTTAATTTAATACAGCGGAATCCCTCGTCAATCTTCTGAAGGATCTGCTGCTTCATGAAATCCTTTTCCCCCATCCATACCAGCCCATTTATGGGAATGGCAGAAGTGCCCTTAGTAAAGGCAGAAGGAAATAGTAAAAAGGGGGAATCAGAGCTCAGGGAGCGGAAGGCCATCTCCACTCCGAATTGAATGCTGGGAAATTCCCTGAGCGCTTCCCATAGCTGCTTTTCGCCCAAATGAATATTCTCACAAACCCATTTCAGTCTGGCCTCGTAATCCGGCCTGTCATCGATGCTGAGACTGCGAAGGATCCCGCACTCCCCTATTCCTTTTCGGCCATTCTCTTCCAGGATAAGGAACCAGGTTTCTTTCTGTGTGAGCACCCCTCGGGAAGTTCCACTGGGACGCTTAAAGTTCAGGAAATACTGATGATAATTTGCGTACAAAGGTTAATATTGAAAAATTAAATATTGAAAAATTGAAAGGTTGAATGGGATCATCGGCCTCTTTAGGAGCGAGTTAAAATCTGTTATCCTTTAACGGGGGATTAATGTATTCATAATTCAATGCTCTCCCCAATTTCCAGGAGCATAAGATCCTTGCCTTTCTCATAGAATTTCCGTTTTGCCTCCTCATGGTCGATCTCTATATATCCAAAGGTATCGTAATGGCAGCCCAGCACCTTGTCACACTGCAGAAAATCACTGGCTATGATGGCGTCCTCGACTCCCATGGTGAAATTGTCGCCTATTGGCAGGATCGCCAGATCGAGCTTGGTGCGCATAGGGATGAGTTTCATGTCCATCGTAAGGGCAGTATCTCCCGCTATATAGATATTCTTGCGTTCCCCTTCTATCACAAAACCTCCCGGCTGACCTCCATAGCTGCCATCGGGAAAGGAACTTGTGTGGATGGCATTCACATATTTCAGATTCCCAAATTCAAAACTCCAGGAGCCCCCGTGGTTCATGGGATGTACCTCCAGCCCCTTTTCCTCGTAATGATTGGCAATTTCATAATTGCTGACAATAACCGCACCCGTGTTTCTTGCTATCGCCTCGGCATCCAGGGTATGATCGTTATGGGCATGGGTCAGAAGAATATAATCGGCCTTAATATCCATGATATCAAATCGGTCTTTTATTTTTTCATTCCCGGTGATGAAGGGGTCGACCAGCAGGTGAATGCCATTTATCTCAATTCCGAAGGTATTGTGGGCGTAATGGGTAATTTTCATGGTGTTGGTTTTGTCGGTTTCAAATCCCAATTTAAAAAAATTGCCCGAGACTGAACAATATCGCCAGAAGGAAGGTGCTCAGGGAAAGTTTCTTCAGTTCCGGGTCCAGCAAAGCCGGCTGCTCATTCTCCATGACCCTTCTCAGGTGCAGTAAAAGCGGGACAAAAGCAATAATATACATGATATCTTCGATCCCTTTAAAGCTAAGGGCAGAATACAGGATCATAAAGGTAAATGCCAGCAGGATCAGCGTATAGTGATACTGCTTCGCCCTTTCGCCCCCCAGTTTTACCACCAGGGTATTTTTTCCCGCCTTTTCATCCGATAACCGGTCCCTCATATTGTTCAGGTTCAAGACTCCCGCACTTAGAACCCCTATGGCGAAAGCAGGTAAGAACACTCGCAGGTCCCAGGTCTGGGAATAGAGGAAATAACAACCGTACACCCCCACGATCCCGAAAAATATAAAGACAAAAACATCGCCAAGACCTCTGTATCCATAGGCCGAATCGCCAATGGTGTACTTTATGGCGGCTACAATGGCGGCTAATCCCAACAGCAGAAACACCAGCACATAGAAGAAATCATCACTCCCGAAGGCAAGGAAAATAAGCCCTACCGCAAACATAAAGGTAACGATGGCGGTAACCACCATCCCGTTGTACATCTCACTCCGGGTGATCAGGCCGCTTTGCATGGTTCGTTGGGGTCCAATCCTGTCTTCATTATCGGTCCCTTTGACGAAATCCCCGTAATCGTTGGCGAAGTTGGAAAGAATCTGCAGACCCAGGGTCGTAGCCAGGGCCAGGCTGAAAATAGCAGGGCTGAAATGCCCCTGGTTCGCCGCAATGGCTGACCCTACCAATATTCCTGAAACTGAAAGTGGAAGGGTACGCAAACGGGCAGCACTTACCCAGGTTTGAAATCTAGCCATAGTTAATTCATCACTTTTACCAGGAGTTCTTTTAAAAGATCCCCCTGTGGAACGTTGGCAGCCCCTACGCCTTTACTTTTCACGTCAGCCTCCCGCAGGAGCGAGATCACCTGACTCACCTTCTTCATCGGATAATTTCTTGCCGCAATCGTATAATCGTTCACAAAGAACGGATTTACCTTTAAGACTTTTGCCACATTGCCCTTGGACTGGTCGTTCAGCCCGTGGTACTGCAGCAGTTGCGAAAAAAAGCTGAATAGCAGAGACACCGTAAGCACCATGGGATTGTCCTTGGGGTTCTGCGAAAAATAGTTGATGATGCGATGTGCTTTCAGGCTATCCTTCTCCCCAATGGCTTTCCGCAATTCAAAGTTGTTGAAATCCTTGCTGATCCCGATGTTCTCTTCAATGATCTCGGGAGTTATCGTGGTTCCCTTAGGACAAATAAGCTGGAGCTTCTGAAGTTCATTGTCTATTTTGCCCAAATCCGTTCCCAGGAACTCCACCAGCATCAGCGCCGCCTTGGGGGCAATCTCGTAATTCCTGGCTTTCAGTTCCTGCCGAATCCAGTCCCCGACCTTGTTCTCGTAAAGTGGTTTGCTCTCAAAGATCAGCCCCGACTTGGCCACAGCCTTGTACAGCTTCTTCCTTTTATCGATCTTCTTGTACTTATAGCACATCACCAGAACGGTGGAAGGCTGCGGGTTTTCGGCATAGTCTGCCAGTTTTTCTATGGTTCTTGAGAGCTCCTGGGCTTCCTTCACGATCACCAGCTGCCGCTCCGCCATCATGGGGAAACGCTTGGCATTGCCCACTATATCCTCAATACTCACATCGCGTCCGTAAAGGACCATCTGATTAAACCCCTTCTCTTCCTCCTGCAGCAGGTTCTCCTCAATAAATTCGGCGATCCTGTCGATAAAATAAGGCTCCTCCCCCATCAGGAAATAAATGGGTTTCACATCCCCTTTCTGTATGGCTGCCGCGATATTCTTAACTTCGTCCATTAAACTCTGATACGTCCTGATTTTTGCTTTCCCGGGAATCCTTTCTTCTGAAAAATAACCTATTTTTGGCCCATGCACGCATTGAATTTCCCCAGGTATAGCTTTCGGTTCAAAAATAGCGAAAATAAAATTGCCGTTTTTGATGTGCTCCGGAAAAAGTTTGTCATCCTGACCCCCGAGGAATGGGTGCGCCAGCATGTGGTGAATTTCCTGCTGACAGAGAAGAAAATGCCGCAGAGCCTTCTGAATGTTGAAAAACAGCTGAAGGTGAACAAGCTGCTGAAACGCTACGATCTGCTGGTTTACAATCCCGATGGCTCCATCCACCTGGTGGTGGAATGCAAGGCCGCCTCAGTACCCATTACCCAGGAAACCTTTGACCAGATAGCGCGCTACAATCTTTCCCTGAAGGCGAAGTACCTCATGGTGACCAATGGTCTGCAGCACTATTACTGCCAGATGGATTATGAACAGGAAAAATATCATTTCCTGCCCGACCTGCCTGAATGGAATTGACCTCATGTTTTCCACTATTATTATTTCCCTTAATTTGCAGTCGTGAGAATAGCCGTAGTCATACTTAACTGGAACGGAAAAGCCCTGCTGGAAAAATTTCTTCCCTCGGTTACCCAATATTCCAAAGAAGCCAGGGTGTACGTCGCCGATAATGCTTCCACCGATGATTCCATAGCCTTTGTTACTTCGCAATACCCCGAGGTGTCCCTCATCCGAAATGAAGTTAACGGGGGCTACGCCAAAGGCTACAACGATGCGCTGCGGCACCTGGAGGAGGATGTCTTCATCCTCCTCAACAGCGACGTGGAGGTGACTCCCAACTGGCTGCGTCCTATAATACAGGAATTCGAACAGCACCCCAATACGGCGGCAGTCCAGCCAAAGATCCTGGACTACCGAAAAAGGGACCAGTTCGAATACGCAGGGGCTGCGGGAGGATATATAGATATGTTTGCCTACCCCTACTGTCGTGGAAGAATCTTCGACAGCATCGAAAAGGATGAGGGGCAGTACAATGACAGGACCAGGATCTTCTGGGCCAGTGGAGCCTGTCTGGCTATACGCAAGGAGGATTTCTACCGCGCCGGAGGACTGGATGAGGATTATTTTGCCCATCAGGAAGAGATCGACCTCTGCTGGCGGCTCTTTAATCTCAACCGCGACATCATGTATATAGGAAGTTCAGTGATCTACCATTTAGGCGGTGCCACTTTGGACAGCATGAATCCGCGCAAGACATTTTTCAATTTCCGAAACAGCCTGTTTTCCCTGGTGAAAAATGCCGCAGGAAGGAGGGTCTGGTTCCTTATTTTCTCCCGCCTGATCCTCGACGGGGTCGCTGGTGTAAAGTTCTTCTTACAGTTCCGCCTATCCCATACCCTGGCCATCATAAAAGCGCATTTCAGTTTTTATTCTTATCTGGGAAAAATGCTAAAAAAAAGACAACAGCTTCCACAGAAAAAATATTATTATCAGGTAAAGTCCATTCTCTTTGAATTTTATGGAAAAGGCCGGAAAAGCTATTGGGAATTAAATAAAAATTCGTTTTAAAATAGGCCATCCCACAAGATTTTGTATTTTTGAATCCATCTAACAAAAATTAAATTTATAATAATCCAGATTATGAAGAAAATCATGCTTTTTACGGCTACAGCTGCCCTACTGCTTTCTTCTTGTGTATCCCAGAAGAAGTATGCTGAGCTTGAAGCCCTACAACAGGAAACCCAGGACCAGTTAAACACTGCTACGGTCAAATTAAACGCCTGTCTTGAGGACAAAGATAGATTGAATGAGACTATCGGCCGTTTGAACAACCAGAACTCGGCCCTTCTGAATAACGTAGGTGATTTGGCTACACTTTCCAAAAAAGAAGCTGAAAACCTTGAGCGTTCTTTGGAAAGCATCAAAGAGAAAGACCTTACTATCCAGCGTATGCAGGATGCCATCAACAAAAAAGATTCTGTAACCCTTGCCCTTGTGACCAGCCTGAAAGGAGTGCTTGGTAACATGAGCGACGAGGATATCCAGATCAATGTTGAAAAAGGAGTGGTTTATGTTTCCATTTCTGACAAACTTCTTTTCGCCAGCGGGAAATACAACGTGACCGAACGCGCTAAGGAAGTTCTTGGAAAAGTAGCCCAGGTGGTGAAAAACAGACCTGAAATTGAATTCATGGTAGAAGGACATACTGATAATGTGCCAATCCGCAACGCAGTTCTTGAGGACAACTGGGATCTTTCTGTAAAACGTGCTACTTCAGTAGTAAGAGTACTTCAGGAAGAGTTCGGAGTTGAGCCTGCAAGAATGACTGCAGCCGGTAGAAGTCACTATGTGCCTCTGGCTACTAACGAAACTGCTGAAGGAAGAGCAAAGAACAGAAGAACAAGAATCGTTATCCTTCCTAAACTTGATCAGTTCTACGGACTTATCGAAGAAGGAATGAAATCAGCAGAATAAATCTGCTTACAATACCAATTATTAAAACCCGGCAAGCGCCGGGTTTTTTTATGCCAGTTATTGAACTTAAGGGCGGTTATTCTTCTTCCTACAAGTTTAACACATTAATTATCAAATATTTAGCATTTGAAAAAGTGTGGTTTCTTATTTTGCTCTCCATGACCTCCTTATGGGCAAAAAGAAAATCCGCATTATGAAAAAACCAATACTTATCCTACTTAGCTGCTTTTTCCTTATTGTTTCCTGCGAAACAGAACCCCAGATCGATGAAAGCTACAGCAGTTTAAATCAAAAAGCCAATGTGAACAAAAAGGAAAACACTGATTCCTTTTCAGATTCTTACCGCAGCCAGCAGCAACTTCAGACAGAAGAACAGCAGCTGGTGGAAAATTTAAGAACTCAATTCCTACAGAATGACAGCCCATCTGCCTGTCTTCCAACGGATTTGGCGCCGCTGGTAACAAAATATATGGACCAGCTGATGTCCGATCCGGTAGCGGGTGGGATGTATGATAATTATATAAGACTAAACCGTACTCTAGCCCTGAACGATACTGATAAACAGTATTTCGGAAAGGATGGGGAATACACCAGATTGATGGAAAAACGCATCCGCGAGCTGGAAAGGTTCTGGGGCATGAGGGGAGAAATATCAGTTAAAGGCCAGCATAGCGAGACCCTGGACAACAGGGACAAGCTCGCAGGTTATTTTTATAGCATCTCCTTCGATGACAGGTCCTGGGAAAATGCCTATGATATGGCGGAACAATACATAGAGAACAACCGAAAGTCCGATTTTCTTCCGGAATCCCCCCTGCTCGCCGGGGATGGTTTTACCAACCATAAGGACCAGATAGTCATTGGGGATGGGCTGGTCCAGATCTTATCCGAAACCGGGATAGCCCCTGAGATCATCTGGACCGGGATCCTGGCCCATGAGTGGGTCCACCAGATCCAGATAAACCATACCGACACCTGGTACAATGGGGAATCGCCCTTCCTGAACGCCCCGGTGATCAAAACAGAACTGGAGGCAGATTTCTTTGCGGCATATTTCCTCACCCATAAAAGGGGTGCCACCTACAATTGGAAACGGGTGGAAGAATTCATGAACCTGTTTTTCCAGAGTGGGGACTGCGCCCTGGATAATCCGCAGCATCACGGCACCCCGGATCAGCGGATGACAGCTTCAGAACTGGGTTACGAACTGGCAGAAAGTGCTCAGAAAAAAGGACACATCCTAAGCCCTGATGAAGTACATGAAGCCTTTCAGAGCTTACTGCCACAGATCCTGGATGGGAGTCTGCAGTAAATTACACCAGGGTCCCGGCCTGCTGTTTCTTTCCGTATAAAACTATGCCAGGGCCCTACCAGCTCCCAGTCCTACAGGCTATTAACAGGCTATCAACAGGCAGCAAAGCCGTGTGGAGGCGGGTGTATAGCCTGTTTATAGCGGGTTGATGGCGAGTAATATACGAGGGAGACTGGGAGCTGGTCAGGAGTTGAGCCATTCAGAAGATATCCACGCTTCCTTTTCCTTCGCGTACCACCTCGGGCTCAAAGGAAGTAAGATCAATGACCGTGGAAGGGATGTTATCACCGTAACCCCCGTCGATCACTATATCCACCAGATTATTCCATTTCTCGTGGATAAGTTCGGGATCCGTGGTGTATTCCACTACCTCATCGTCATCCTTGATGGAGGTGGATACGATGGGATTTCCAAGTTCCGCAACTATGGCCCGGCAGATATTATTGTCGGGAACCCTGATGCCCACGGTTTTCTTTTTCTTGAAAACGCTTGGCAGGTTGTTGTTTCCCGGAAGGATGAAGGTGTAGGGGCCGGGAAGGTTGCGCTTCAGTATTTTAAAGGTTTGGGTGTCGATCTGCCTTACATAATCAGAAAGATTGCTCAGATTTTCACAGATAAAGGAAAAGTTGGCCTTTTCGAGTTTGACCCCCCGTATCTGTGCGATCTTTTCCAGAGCGCTGGTATTGGTGATGTCGCAGCCAAGTCCGTAGACGGTATCGGTGGGATAGATTATCAGCCCGCCGGCCCTCAGGACGTCCACTACCTTTTTTATCAATTTAGGGCTGGGATTTTCTTCGTAAATTCTGATCAGTTCTGCCATTTCTCTGAATTTTAAGTGAAGGCAGAAATTACAAATTTCTGAAGAGTTTTTATAATATTGTTTTGAGAGAATTTCCCTGCGGGACTACGCTGGTGGAAATAGCAGCACAGCGGAACAGCGGAGGGACGAGATTTGCAACGCAGCGGAGGGGCGAAATTAGCAGCACAGCTGCTGGGCCAAATCTCCAGATTTGGCCCTGAGGGGTGGCAATCTCCAGATTGCCGTCTCCAACCCTGACATCCGCAACAGGGCCT
>CAMPJY010000115.1 GCA_946887025.1 uncultured Salinimicrobium sp. | reverse complement strand
GGCAGCATCTTTGGAGATATTACAGGGGCCACTTCGGAGACTTACGATCCAGGTACGCTCAGTGTGGATTCCTGGTATAAGAGAATCGCCACCTCCACCCTTGACGGCGAAGTCTGTTCAGAGGAGAGCAATGTGATCGAGGTCGATGTGAACAGCCTCGATCCCGGCAGCATAGCAGGAGCTCAGACCATATGCGAGGGAGATGATCCGCTAGCCTTCACTTCAGTTGCCGCTTCCGGAGACGGAGTGATCACTTATCAGTGGCAGGTATCGACCGACGGCAGCATCTTTGGAGATATTACAGGGGCCACTTCGGAGACTTACGATCCAGGTATGCTCAGTGTGGATTCCTGGTATAAGAGAATAGCCATGTCAACCTTGAATGGTATCGTTTGTATGGAATCAACTAACATTCTGTTGATTACAGCCCAAGAATGCATTACTTGTGAAACTGCATTTGCCAAGACTGAATCAGGAATCGCTAATTGTTTCATTGATGACGCCTTAGAGAGTAACCCGACTAGCGAACGCTGGGGTTGGACCAACCAATATGATGGCACGGCAAGTTTTACCGACACCTTGATTCTTTATGCTGGTGCCGGCCAATGCGATGACACGAGTAAGGGAGTGGAAGCAGGTGAGGT
This sequence comes from uncultured Salinimicrobium sp., assembly GCA_946887025.1. The sequence goes on along the minus strand of CAMPJY010000115.1, from coordinate 7,935 downwards.
AATCATTAATTATGACTACGAATCTGGAACCGTGACCGTTACTTATGATATGACGGCATATGGTTACGTGATGTCCTCAGCTCACCTATATGTCGGCTGTGAACCTTATCCAATTACTAAGAAGGGCAAAACTTCTGAACCTACAGTGGCACCTGGCCAATATCCCTTTAAGTCCAGTTCGCCTGGATACTTCGATCGCTTTGAGCCGGATCCCATCTATGTCGGCCGGGGTACTTTTTATGTCATTGCACATGCCGATGTCTGTACTAGTGAAAACAATGAAAATTTAGAGTATTATCCTCAATTGACCTCTAATTCTGAAATTCAACTATTACAGGCAAGGAAAAATACCATGCTGCAATCTTCTTGCACCTCACAGGCTACCCGGAATTCCAAAACAAACGAGGTAGCCCAAGATCAGAGTCTGGAGCTGGCAGTGGTAAGTTCTGATGTCACTGTTTATCCAGTTCCATTTACTGAGGTGATTAACATCGCGTACCAGTTTGATTATGTGTCCGATGTCCAAATTGAAATCTTTGATTTTAAAGGAAAGCTTCTGAAAACGGTTTATGATACCAGCGTGACTGCTGGATCAGTGACTGAAATTCAGGTAGATTTTTCACTTTTCGCAAATCAAAGCTATATTCTGCAAATTAAAACGAACCGGGATAAATTTGTCAGACAAATCATCTCAGGACGTAAATAACCGGAAAAGAAAAAATAGGATAAGCAGCCGTTATGGAATAAACGGCTGCTTTTTTTGAAGCAAAAAAAATGGTTTAATCTCTCAGGATGCTTCTGGAAATCACTATTTTCTGAATTTCGCTGGTCCCTTCGTAAATTTGAGTAATCTTGGCATCTCGCATAAGTCGTTCCACGTGATATTCCTTTACATATCCGTTTCCTCCATGTACCTGGACTGCCTCTACGGTTACATCCATGGCAGTTTTGGAGGCGAAAACCTTCGCCATTGCTCCTGAAAGGTCATAATTGTTGCCATTGTCTTTGTCCCAGGCAGCCTTCATGACCAGATGCCGGGATGCCTCAATAGAGGTATGCATATCAGCAAGTTTAAAAGCGATTGCCTGGTGGTTCATTATCTCTGTCCCAAATGCTTTTCGCACCTTGGAATATTCTCTCGCCAAATCATAAGCTCCTGCGGCAATACCCAGGGCTTGGGCAGCAATCCCGATACGGCCCCCGGAAAGGGTTTTCATAGCAAACTTGAATCCGAATCCGTCCTCGCCGATCCTGTTTTCTTTTGGAACCTTGACATCGTTAAAGTTCAGGGAATGCGTGTCACTTCCCCTTATCCCCAGTTTTTGTTCCTTGGGCCCAACTTCAAAACCCTTCCAGCCTTTTTCCACGATAAAAGCATTGATCCCTTTATGCTTCATCTCAGGATGAGTCTGGGCAATTACAAGGTAAACCTCCGCTGTATTGCCGTTGGTGATCCAGTTCTTGGTGCCATTCAATAGGTAGTGGTCATCCTTCTCAATGGCTGTTGTTCTCTGTGAAGTTGCATCACTTCCGGCTTCAGGCTCCGAAAGACAGAAAGCTCCCAAAATTTCCCCTGTTGCCAGTCGAGTTAGGTATTTTTGCTTCTGTTCTTCTGTCCCGAATTTCTCGAGACCCCAGCATACAAGAGAATTGTTCACGGACATGACCACCGATGCTGATGCATCGACTTTGGATATTTCCTCCATCGCCAGCACATAGGATACAGTATCCATTCCTCCACCATTATATTCCGGGGATACCATCATTCCCAGAAACCCCAACTCTCCCATCTTCCTGATCTGCTCTTTCGGGAATTCCTGTTTCTCATCTCGCTCTATTACACCAGGTAACAATTCCGTTCGGGCAAATTCACGAGCTGCATCCCGGATCATCAAATGTTCTTCGGTATAGCTAAAATCCATTCCGTATCCTTTTTAGTTGAAAATTGGGAAGCCAAAGATACCTTATTACAGCCATTTTTTCAATGGACTTGCCTATTTTTACGTCCGTGAACAAAAATAACTACAACGTTATCGGAGTGATGTCCGGGACCTCCCTTGATGGCATCGATCTGGCCTGTGTCAGCTTCGAAAAATCGTCTAACTGGAACTTTCATTTAGGACCCGCAGAGACTGTGGCTTATCCTCCCGGATGGGTGGAGGACCTGCAGATGGCAGATACTCTCGAAGAGGAATATCTCGAAGACCTGAATGATGAGTATACACGCTATCTCGCCCGAGTTGTGCGGGAGTTTATCCTGAAACATAATCTACAGGAGGTCGAGGCGGTTTGCAGTCATGGACATACTATTAAACATGAGCCGGAAAAGGGGCGTACCCTGCAGATCGGTAACCTTCCAGGCCTGGCTGACCTGCTGGGAATAACAGTAGTGTGTGATTTCAGGGTTCAGGATGTGGCTCTGGGCGGGCAGGGAGCCCCTTTGGTTCCTATCGGAGACCAGCTTCTTTTTGCCAACTATGATTACTGCCTTAACCTTGGGGGGTTTGCCAATATTTCAACTATGGAATTAGGAAGGAGGATTGCCTATGATATTTGTCCTGTAAATACGGTATTGAATTTCCTGGCCAATAAATTGGGTCATCCCTATGACAGAAATGGAGCAATGGCCAGATCAGGTAGAATCGATGAGGGGCTTCTCCAATCATTAAACGGACTTCAATTTTATCAGGAAAATCCGCCGAAATCCTTGGGAATTGAATGGGTGAGGAGGGAAATCTTTCCCCTGCTGAAATCTTCTTCGGATATCCTGTCAGCCCTGGCGACCTTTAGCCTACATATTGCAATGCAAATTTCCCGAACCATGACAGGTGCAAGAAAAAAAGCTTTGGTAACGGGAGGGGGAGCCTTTAATAAATTCCTGTTGGAACAAATTCAGGCCAATACCTATACGGAATTAAAGGTGCCCTCCCCTGAGCTGGTTAACTTCAAGGAAGCCGTGATCTTCGCATTCCTCGGCGTGCTTCGGCTAAGAGGGGAGACCAATGTGCTTAGTAGTGTAACCGGGGCAGCCAAAGACCATTCTTCTGGAGTTGTTTTTAGACCCCGTACTGGAAAGGTTCAGGCCCTTTAAGAGATTTTTATATTTGCAAAAAGCATAACCGACGATTATGAAAGAACTACTCAATGTTTATCAGAATAAATCCCCGGAAATCGTTTTCCACTGGAACGATCCCGAAACCGAAGCCGAAGGCTGGGCGGTAATCAATTCCTTAAGGGGAGGGGCAGCAGGAGGGGGGACCCGGATGAGAAAGGGACTCGATATGAACGAGGTGCTTTCTCTTGCCAAGACGATGGAAGTCAAATTTACTGTATCTGGACCGGCAATCGGAGGAGCAAAGTCCGGGATCAATTTTGACCCTTCGGACCCACGAAAGCAGGGCGTTCTTGAGAGGTGGTACAAAGCCGTGTCTCCTTTGCTCAAGAGCTATTACGGCACAGGCGGGGATCTTAACGTAGATGAAATACACGAAGTTATTCCCATCACGGAAGATTCGGGGGTATGGCATCCGCAGGAGGGCGTTTTTAATGGACATTTCAAGCCTACCGAAGCTGATAAAATCAACCGCATCGGGCAGTTACGTCAGGGAGTGATAAAGGTTCTTGAGAACATAAAATATTCGCCCGATGTCAGGCGCAAATATACCGTGGCCGACATGATCACTGGGTACGGAGTGGCGGAGGCGGTACGGCATTACTATGATATTTACGGGGGGAGTGTTGTTGGAAAAAGAGCGATCGTACAGGGATTTGGCAATGTGGGGTCGGCTGCCGCGTTTTATTTATCAGAAATGGGAGCAAAGATTGTAGGCATCATAGATCGTGATGGTGGTGTCATACAGGAAGAGGGATTTTCATTCGAGGAAATAAAACAGTTTTTCCTTGACAAGAAAGGGAATAGCCTAAAGAGTGACAAAATGCTTTCGTATGAAGAAGTGGATTCCCGTATCTGGTCAGTGCCAGCCGAAATCTTTGCCCCCTGTGCAGCTTCTCGACTCTTGACCCGGTCTCACGTCGACCGAATGATCGCTGCTGGTCTTGAGGTAATATCCAGCGGGGCTAATGTACCCTTCGCCGATGAGGAAATTTTCTTTGGTCCTATAATGGAGTACACAGATGAACAGATCAGTGTCATCCCGGACTTCATCGCGAACTGCGGAATGGCCCGCGTCTTCGCTTATTTTATGGAGCGCCGGGTCCAGATGACCGATGAAGCCATCTTTAACGATACCTCCCTGACAATCAGAAACGCCATTCAAAAGATCTACGACACCAATAGCAGCAAGACCAACATGAGTCGAACCGCATTTGAAGTTGCCCTGAAACAGCTGGTTTAGAACCTCTGCGAGGGAAACGAAAATATTCTTGTATAAAATTTTAGGCTGGTTAACTTTACAATTAAAATCGCGATCTTGCGTTACATAAAAAACTAAACCACAAAAATGCTATATTTTTTTCAGGAGGAAGGCCTCGCCCAGGCTGCTCTAGAGACGGAACCGGTCGTAGAAGAAAAAACCCTTTCCTTGTTTGATCTTTTCTTTAGTGGCGGGATAGGAGGGCAGATCATTATCATCATTTTGTTTATTCTACTATTTGCTGCTATATACATCTATTTCGAGCGACTTTTTGCCATAAAGGCAGCTTCGGAGACGGACAGTAATTTTATGAACCAGATCAAGGACAGCGTGATGCATGGCAATATAGAGTCTGCCAGGATACGATGTGCTCAGGCTAACTCCCCGGTCGCAAGACTCACGGCCAAAGGCCTGGACCGCATTGGAAGCCCCCTTGAAGATATCAATACAGCCATTGAGAATGCTGGTCGGCTCGAGGTTTATAAACTGGAGAAAAACGTAGCTATTCTGGCTACCATTGCAGGTGCTGCGCCCATGATAGGGTTTTTAGGTACTGTTATCGGAATGGTAATCGCTTTCCATGCCCTGTCGACAAGTGGAGGACAGGCTGAAATGGGACTACTTGCAGAAGGGATCTATACCGCAATGACTACAACTGTTGCCGGTTTGGCAGTGGGTATTATCGCCTATATCGGTTACAATCACCTGGTGGTTAAGACAGATAAGGTTGTCCACCAGATGGAAGCAACCGCGGTTGATTTCCTTGATCTCCTAAACGAACCTGCATAATATGAAACTCAGAGGCAGAAATAAAGTCAGTGCGGAATTCAGCATGAGCTCGATGACAGACATCGTTTTCCTGTTGCTGATCTTCTTTATGCTGACTTCTCCCGCCGTCACCCCTGAAGCTCTTGACCTGATCCTTCCCAAGGCAAAGGGCAAGACCACAAATCAGCAGAATGTTGCGGTCAGTATAACTAAGGACCTGCAAATTTATGTCAATAAGGAGCGGGTGAGCAATAGCGCTCTGGAGAACAGGTTGCAGGAGATCCTCGGAGGTGTGGAGGACCCGACAATCATTCTCAGGGCAGAGGAAGGAGTACCGATTGAGAAAGCGGTAAGTGTAATGGATATAGCCAATAGAAACCGGTACAAAATTGTATTGGCGGTAAGGCCGGAATAGCGGCATGGATAGAAAAAGTGGAACCAAGTTTGATAGGATGTTCAGGTGAAGTATCTTGAAACAGAACATGAAAGAAAATCTTTTGCGATAACGGTCGTAATACACGTCCTGCTTATTCTTTTATTGCTGTTTTTCGGACTAACTTACTTAGATCCTCCTCCGGAGAGCGGTATTGCAATCAATTTTGGAACCATGGAAACCGGAAGTGGTGTGGAACAGCCCCAGGAACCTATTGAGGCTGCTCCCCAGCAAACAACTGCAGAAGTAAAGCCTGTAGAGACTTCAATCAAAGAGGAAGTAGTGACACAGGAGATTGAGGCAGCACCGGTTATTCAGGAGAAGAAAAAGGAAGAGCCCATAGTCCAGAAGGTTGAAAAACCTGTGGAGGAAAAACCTGAACCTGCTAAAAAGCCGGATCCCAAACCCGATAAAAGCACTACCGATGCTTTGAGTAGCATTCTCAATGCGCCGCGTCAGGATGGGACACAGAGTAGTGGGGAAGGGAATGATCAAACCGCAGGGGACAAAGGAGATCCTTCGGGAGATCCGAATGCCAAAGCCTACTATGGAAGCGGGACTGGACTCGATGGAGACGGGAATTATCGCCTGGGAGGACGCAGAGCCTTGAATAAGGAGAAATTCGTCCAGGACTGCAATGAATCCGGACGGGTTGTGGTGCAGATAGAAGTCAATCCCCAGGGTACCGTCATCCGGGCAGTGCCAGGTGTGAAAGGAACCACCAACAGCGCGGCTTGTTTGATGGAGCCCGCAAAAAGAGCTGCACTTGCTACACGATTCAATAGTGATCCAAAGGCCCCGGCCCGCCAAATCGGTACCATTATTTACGATTTCAAACTTTCGGAGTAAGTGCTGACCTATCAGGAGACTGTAAGCTGGATGTTCCAGCAACTGCCCATGTACCAGCAATTAGGAAAAAAGGCATATAGGGCGGATCTTTCCAATATCACAAAGCTGGTTGCTCATCTTGAGAATCCTCACCATAATTTGAAGATGATCCACGTCGCAGGGACCAACGGTAAAGGTTCGGTTTCCCACATGCTTGCTTCTGTTTTACAGGAGAGCGGTTACAAGGTGGGATTATACACCTCACCACATCTCAAAGACTTCAAAGAAAGGATAAGGGTGAATGGGCAGGGGATTTCCGAAGAAGCAGTGATCGAATTTATAGGCAGGAACCGGAATTTTCTGGAACAGGAAAACTACTCCTTTTTTGAAATGACCGTCGGGATGGCTTTTGATTATTTTGCCAGGGAGGAGACGGATATAGCCGTGATTGAAGTGGGTCTGGGGGGTAGACTGGATTCAACAAACATCATTGATCCCGTACTCGCGGTGATCACAAATATCGGCTTTGACCATGTTGGCATCTTGGGCCACTCCTTACCTGAGATAGCAAGGGAAAAGGCAGGGATTATAAAAAAAGGCAGACCAGTGGTAGTCGGAGAAATTCTTCCCGAGACTCTCCCCGTATTTCAGGAAGTGGCAGCGGCCAGGGGAGCCCGATTGTATCTGGCACCTCAGGATAGCCTTCTGCCGGACAGTGACCTAAAAGGATATTACCAGGACAGGAATAAGGCAACAGCTCTTAAGGCTATTGAGGTATTGATCGATCAGGGCTGGAATATCCCTTCGGAGGCTGTTGCCAAAGGTTTTCTCCATGTAAGGGAGAACACGGGCCTAAGGGGGCGCTGGGATGTGCTGCAGGAAAAGCCTCGGGTAATAGGAGACACCGCCCATAATGCTGAAGGTCTTGAATATGTACTCAGGCAGTTGTACGATCAGGAATATAAACAGTTGTACATTGTCCTTGGGGTGGTCAGTGACAAGGATCTGGATGCAATCCTTCCACTTTTCCCGAAAGAGGCATGTTACTTTTTCTGTAAACCGGCAGTGCCGCGCGGTCTGCAGGAAGAAGTTCTTCAGGAAAAGGCCAGCCAGTACGGTTTGAGGGGAAAGATTTTTCCGAGTGTTCAGAAGGCACTGGAAGCTGCCTTAAATGTAGCAGAGGAAGACGATCTGATCTATGTCGGGGGAAGCACCTTTACCGTCGCTGAGATTATTTGATCATTTTTAAAAATAATCTTTTGCATAAAGGAAAATAGCATCTATATTTGCATCCGCATTCAGAGAGATCCTCTGGATAAGTTCCTTAAAAGATTGAGGGCAATTAGCTCAGTTGGTTCAGAGCACCTCGTTTACACCGAGGGGGTCGGGGGTTCGAATCCCTCATTGCCCACAGGCACCAAGGCTTCCGATTGGAGGCCTTTTTAGGTTTCATGCCTTTCCAGGGTGATTAGCTCAGCTGGTTCAGAGCACTACCTCGACAAGGTAGGGGTCACTGGTTCGAACCCAGTATCA
>CAMPJY010000114.1 GCA_946887025.1 uncultured Salinimicrobium sp. | reverse complement strand
GATCAGAAAATGGTTTTCTCCACAAGTTTCGGAAAGGAAGATCAGGTGATAACACATGCCTTGTTTATACAAAAAATAAAAAATATCGAGGTATTTACCCTGGATACCGGCCGACTCTTCCCAGAAACCTATGTTGTCTGGGACAGAACTTTGCAGAAGTATGGCAGCCCCATCAAAGTGTATTATCCAAAAGCGGCTGAAGTAGAAGAGCATGTAAACCGCAATGGGATCAATTCCTTCTATACTTCCCCTGAATTGAGGAAATCCTGCTGTGCTATCAGAAAAGTAGAGCCCCTGAAGCGGGCACTGCAAGGGGCGAAAATCTGGATTACAGGACTGCGTGCCGAACAATCGGGTAACCGTAACAGCATGAACACCATAGAATGGGATTCCACGCACCAGGTGTACAAATACAATCCCTTACTCCACTGGAGCGCTGCGGAGGTAAACACCTATATCCAAAGGAATAACATTCCTTACAACGAACTTCATGACCAGGGGTTTGTAAGCATTGGCTGCGCTCCCTGTACCAGAGCTATTAAAGATGGCGAGGATTTTCGGGCCGGCAGGTGGTGGTGGGAAGACCAGGGCAAAAAAGAATGTGGACTGCATTATAAATAATTCCAACAAATTAAAATATGAGAAATTCTACCAATTACCTTGACCAACTTGAAAATGAAGCCATCTATATTCTTCGGGAAACGGCTGCCCAGTTTGAAAAGCCCGCCTTACTGTTTTCAGGGGGCAAAGATTCCATTATTCTGGTACATCTGGCCCTGAAGGCCTTCCGTCCGGGAAAACTGCCATTTCCACTGGTCCATATAGATACCGGCCACAATTTCCCCGAAGCCATTCTGTTCCGCGATTACCTGGTTAATAAGATTGGCGAGCAACTGATCGTAGGCAGTGTTGAAGACAGCATCAGAAAATACGATCTGAAGGAAACCGCAGGTCGCTTTCCGTCAAGAAATTCCCTTCAGACCTATGCCCTACTCGACACCATCGCGGAAAATGACTTCGATGCCTGTATAGGCGGTGCCCGTCGGGATGAGGAAAAAGCAAGAGCAAAAGAACGCATCTTCTCCGTTCGCGATGATTTCGGACAGTGGGACCCGAAACTACAGCGCCCCGAACTGTGGGATGTTTTGAACGGTAAAGTTCAGAAGGGCCACAATGTAAGGGTATTTCCGATCAGCAACTGGACGGAACTGGATGTGTGGAATTATATAAAGCGAGAGGAGCTGGAATTGCCGAAGCTCTACTTTTCCCACGAAAGGGAATGTATCGAATATCAGGACAAGCTGGTAGCCACCTCCTCCTTTATACAACCTTTGCCTACAGATACCGTGAAAGTTGAACAGGTACGATACAGAACAGTGGGCGATATGACCTGTACTGCCGCCGTACCCTCTAAAGCTGGCACCATACAGGAAATCATAGATGATATTATACAAACCCGGGTGAGCGAAAGAGGACAGACACGACTGGACGACCAGCTCTCGGAAGCCGCAATGGAAGATCGTAAAATACAAGGATATTTCTAACGCAATTTTAATTATAACAACAATAAAATGAGATCATTACGATTTATCACGGCAGGAAATGTCGACGACGGCAAAAGCACCTTGATCGGACGCCTGCTCTACGATTCCAGGAGCATACATACAGATCAGCTAGGTATCCTGCAACAACAGACGAAACAACAGGGCAACGGAATAGATCTTTCCTTAGTTACCGATGGCCTGCGTGCGGAAAGGGAACAGGGGATCACAATTGACGTGGCCTATAAATATTTCACGACCCAAAGGCGCAAGTTTATTATTGCCGATGCCCCGGGACATGAACAATACACCAGAAACATGGTGACAGGGGCTTCAAATTCGGAGTTGATTATTATTCTGGTAGATGCGCGAAAAGGCATTACCCAGCAAACCAGAAGACACGCCAGAATAGGTTCGCTGATGGGAATCAGGAAAGCGATTGTGGCAGTGAATAAAATCGACCTGGTGAATTATTCAGAGACTGTTTTCAATACTATTCAAAAGGATTTTGAGGCACTATATACTGATCTGCAGTACGATGAAGTCATTTTCCTTCCGATAAGTGCGCTGGCAGGGGATAATATCGTTCAGAAATCTGAAAATACCCCCTGGTATCAGGCAAAGCCTTTGCTGGAAATTCTGGAAGATATTGAAATCCCGGATGCTTTGGAAAAGGCTTCCCGCTTCCAGGTGCAATGGGTGATCCGTCCTAAGGAAGAGCAGTATCACGATTATCGTGGATTTGCAGGCCCCGTTCTAAGTGGCAGGTATGCTGTTGGTGAGAAGGTCCGCATCCTTCCCGGTGGCTTCGAAACAGTGATCACCGGCATAGAAAAGCATCAGCAACAGGTAGAGGAGGCCTTTGCCGGAGATAATGTGGTGCTGCATTTTAGAGACGAAATAGACATTAGCCGTGGTTCTACCATAGTAAGGAGTGGAGAGGATCCTGTTGAGTCTACTTCTTTCTCCAGTTGGATCTCATGGCTGGACCACACGCCCCTGCAACAAGGGAAGACCTATATCCTGCAACACAGATTCAGGAGTGTTCGGGTGAAAATTCAGGAGATACAGCAAAAGTGGAATGTAAGCGATTCGCCATCCACTGATACCGATAGGGTAGTCTTGAATGATATTGCAAAAGTGAGCTTAAGAACCAACCAGCCCTTGTTCTTTGACAGCTTTAGTGAAAATCCAAGAACGGGCAATGGAATCCTGATTGATGAAACTAATTACAACACAGTGGGGGCACTAATGTTTGATGCGAATTAGTAATCTATTGACAGGGGATTCTTAATAAAAAATTTAAAAATCATCATACCATGACAAAACAAACTGGAAAAGTAATACTGGCAGGTGCAGGGCCGGGAGATCCGGATCTTATCAGTGTAAAAGCATTCAGGTACCTGCAAAGCGCAGACGTCATCCTGACCGACAGGTTGGTTTCTCCTGAGCTGATTGAAGAAAATGCCCGGAAAGATGCACTCGTAATTTACGTGGGAAAACAATGCTCAAAAGGCATTCACACTCCCCAACAGGACATTAACGTTCTTATGGTTGATTTTGCACGGCAAAATAAACTTGTTCTTAGGCTGAAGGGAGGGGATGCCTCCTTGTTCTCAAATGTTCTCGATGAGTTGCAGGTGCTGGTAGGGAATGATATTCCTTACGAAATCATTCCGGGCATCTCTGCAGCTTTTGGAGCTGCCGCCTACACGGGTATCCCATTGACCGCAAGAGGTTATTCTCGTGGGGTGAGGTTTCTGACCTTGTATGACCTGAAAACAGTGAAATCCTGGCAGTGGGCGGAATGGGCTGCAACAGAGGATACCCTGGTATTCTACATGTCTGGTCGGAAACTGCAGCAAGTGGTGGAAGTACTGCTGAAGAACGGCATTGATCCAGAAAAAGGCCTGGCCATTGTTCAGCAGGCTACCACCCCTAACCAGAAAACCAGTGTATTCAGCTTTGAAACCCTTGCTACCGGGGATTTACCGGAATTTGAATATGTACCTACTTTAATCATGATAGGCAAAGTCGTTAGCCTGCACCATCAATTTGCCTGGTTTAAAGAAACCGGGAATCCCGAGTCTTATTTCGATAACCATAAAACCCTTTACCAAGATGCTTTCTGAAACTAAACTGTCCCTGCTTGAGCAACTCGTAACGAATGCCTCTGAGAAAGAAATAATCTGGACCAATGGCTACCTGGCGGGATTGCTTGCCGGGAACAAAGTAGATCCGCCTCCTGCACCTGTAGAAACCAGGATTAGCCTGAAACCGACCATTCTTTATGGCACGGAGACCGGGAATGCCAAAAAGGTGGCCACTAAACTGCTTACGGGTTTCAAGAAGAATAAAATAAGGGCCAAAACCGCTGATGTGTTCCAGTATGATTATAAAAAGCTGGAAAAGGAAAGCCTGCTCCTGGTGGTGATCAGCACCCAGGGGGAGGGAGAGCTTCCGCAAAATGCTCAGGCTTTTTATGACAAGCTGCTGGAATCTCAGCCGAATCTGGAGCATCTGAAATATGCAGTCTTCGGGTTAGGCGATTCTTCCTATCCCCTGTATTGTCATGCAGGTATTTTACTGGATGAAGCGCTGGAGAAGACAGGAGCCCAGCGTATTCTTCCTTTGGTAAAGGCCGACACTGATTATTCAGCCCTTGTGGACGAATGGGAAGAAGGTTTGATCGCTAGCCTTTTGAACACAACCAGCCCACCCAAGAAGGCAAACACAGGGACTGATACAGTTAAGACACTCCAGAAGACTCACTATACAGGAAGGATTTCCCATAAGGTCATTCTGAATGACAGAGGCTCCAATAAAGAGACCTATCATCTTGAAATTTCTCCTGATGAAACGGTAGCCTATGAACCCGGCGATGCCCTGGGAATTGTCCCTAGAAATGAGGTTGCTGAGGTACAACAGCTGATTTCTCTCTTAAAGGAAGATCCGGATAAGGTGGTCAGCTTGGATGGACAGCAGCTCAGCCTCACTCAGGCACTCCTGGAACGCAATATAAGAGGCTTGGGAAAGCGATCGTTGGAACATATAGGTAAGCTGCTTGGTATAGAAATAACAGCGGCTAAAGCTGATCTGGTTGATGTTTTACATCTGCATCCGGCTCCAGAAAGTGTCCATATTGAAGATTTACTCAAACTATTACTTCCCATTGCGCCCAGGCTTTACTCCATCTCTTCTTCTACTGAAGCTCACGAAGATGAAGTCCACCTGACCGTTACCCTGAACAGGTTTCAGGTAGATGATGCAGAGAAAACCGGCCTCGCCTCTAAATTCCTGGCCGATTTCCCATTAGATACTTCCTTTGAATTTTATATCCACAAGAACCCGAATTTCAAACTGCCTGCAGAGGATTCCAAACTCATCATGATAGGTCCGGGTACGGGAATTGCCCCCTTCAGAAGTTTTATTTCCCATCGGGATGCAATTGGAGCGGAAGGTGAAAACTGGCTGTTTTTTGGAGAGCAGCATTTTGTATCCGATTTCTACTACCAGACCGAAATTCAGGAATGGATAGCTTCAGGGGTGCTGAATCGTTTCGATGTGGCTTTCTCCCGCGACCAGGAACAGAAAATATATGTACAGGACCGGATCAGAGAAAAGGCAGCAGACTTCAACCGCTGGCTCGAAGAGGGCGCCAGCCTGTATATCTGCGGACAAAAAGAACCAATGTGTGCCGATGTAGAGAACAGCATCCTGGAAGCCATAGCCGGAGAACGGAATATTAGTCTTGAGGAAGCCAGGGCTATTCTTGAAGACCTTGAGACAGCAGGCAGATACCAGAAAGATGTTTACTAAAATCCTAAAAAAAGAAAAGCAATGAGCACAAAATTATCCCCCCTTGAAGCTATAAAATCAAAAAGCGACGGATTAAGAGGAACCCTCAAAGAAAGTATTGAAGAAGACAATTATACGGGCAATATTAGGCCGGATGATCAGGCCCTGGTTAAATTTCACGGCATGTACGTGCAGGATGATCGGGACAGGCGTGCAGAACGGGCAGCAAAAAAGCTGGATAAGCTGTATTCTTTCATGATCCGTTTGCGGATTCCCGGGGGAGTGATCTCTGCCGACCAATGGCTTTCCACTCATGAAATCTCAGAACAGTATGGTACCGGCACCGTCAAAATAACTACCCGACAGACCGTGCAACTGCATGGATTGCTAAAGCATCAGCTACGGCCAACAATTAAACAGTTTAATCTTGCGAAACTCGATTCCATAGCTGCCTGCGGAGACGTGAACCGTAACGTAATCGCGAGCGCACATCCCCAGGTTTCCCCCATACACCAGGAAATTTATGAGTATGCGACCAAAATTTCCAACCTGTTATTGCCTAAAACCAAGGCCTACTATGAGGTATTTATCGACGGGGAAAAAATCTATGAACGTTCTGCAGAAGCCGATCCTCTCTATAAAGATCAGTACCTGCCAAGAAAGTTTAAGGTGGCTATAGCCATTCCCCCGAGTAATGATGTAGATGTGTTTGCAAACGACCTGGGACTCATCGCTATTGTAGAAGACAATAAGCTGAAGGGATTTAATATTGCCATAGGCGGGGGGATGGGAACCACCCATGGCAATCCGAATACCTATCCCCGATTAGGGAGCATCATTGGTTTTACAGATACCGAAGAAAAAACCCTGAAGGCTCTATATGAAGTCCTGAAGATACAGCATGATTATGGCAATCGCGAAGACAGAAAGCTGGCCCGTTTGAAATATACAGTTGACAGACTCACCGTGGAAGGCTTCAGGAAAGAACTTGAGGATCGCATAGGTTTTAAACTCGAACCTCCCAGGGATTTTAAATTTACCGAAAGAAGCGACCGCTATGGTTGGGAGCAGAACCATGAGGGAAAGTGGTATTACGGATTGTTTGTGGAACATGGGGTGGTGAAACCGGACCTGAAGCAGTTCCTCTATGAAGTAGCCCAATTGAAGGTTTCCAACTTCATTTTTACCGGAAACCAGAATCTGATATTAGGGGGGATCAGCGAAGCAGACAAAGCGGCTGTTGAAAATCTGCTTGTTGAACACAATATGGAAAAATCCGTTAGTGCACTACGAAAGAATTCCATGGCTTGTGTGGCACTACCTACCTGTCCCCTTGCCCTGGCAGAAAGCCAGCGCTACCTGCCTGAACTGGTAAGTAAAATGGAACCTATTTTAGAAAAGTACGGCCTTACGCAGGATGAAATTTCTATCCGTATGACCGGATGTCCTAACGGTTGTGGTCGCCCACATGTTTCTGAACTTGCATTCGTGGGGACGGGTCCCGGACAATATAACTTCCTGCTGGGGGGAGATCGCTACGGTACCCGACTCAATAAACTTTATAAGGAAAAAGTGAATGAGGCTGAAATCCTGGAAGAAGTGGACCGCTTGTTTGGTCAATACGCCCTGGAACGCACCATCGGGGAAACATTTGGTGATTACACTTATTCCAGATTTCTCACCTAATTTTTAACAGGGCTTTAATTCCTATTAGCTATGATTTCAGTAAACCCCAATACCCACACCCATGCCCCAGCCTCATTGGCAGGAAAGAATCTTTTGTTTCCTGTTTTTCTTAAAACCGACACCGCCAGGTTCCTGATAGTTGGGGGAGGAAACGTGGGCCTGGAAAAGACAGAGACCCTGTTGCGGCAAAATCCAAAGATGAAGATCGTGATAGTGGCGACGGTTATCTATCCGAAGCTCCGGATGATCATCAGCCAGCACAGCAATATTACCGCCTTTGAGAGAGCGTTTGAATATGAGGACCTGGAGGGAATTGATTTTGCCATCATTGCCACAGATAATCCCGATGTCAGCTTTTTTGTAAAACAGGCCGCACAGGAGCAACGAGTAAAGGTAAATGCTGCAGACCAACCTGCCCTCTGCGATTTCTATCTGGGATCTATTGTGAATAAGGGAAATATGAAGCTCGCTATCTCCACAAACGGGAAGTCACCGGTAATGGCCCGGAGAATGCGCGAATACCTGGAGGAAAGCATTCCTGACTCTGTTGAGGAAAGCATAGACCGGCTCCACAAATTCAGGAAGCAGCATCGGGGCAATCTACAGGAAAAGCTGGCGGATCTAAATCAGGCAACACAAGTAATGTCAGATTTCGGAAATAAGCCAGCTACAGGAAAATCTAAAAGCTTCGCTTTTAAGATTTCTGCCCTGTTCCTCATCTTCTTCGTTGGATACGGCGTTTCCACCATAATTTCCCCGGCTATGCTGGCAGAACAGATTCATACCATTCCCAATGAATTCTATGGCATGCTGCTGATTGGTTTTATTGCCCAGCTGATAGATGGAGCCGTGGGTCTGGGGTATGGCGTCACCTGTGCCACAAGCATGATGCTGCTGGGTATCCCCCTCCCGGCCATTAGTGGGAGTATTCACACTGCTGAAATGTTCTCCAGCGGTATGAGCGGATATTCTCATTACAAATTCGGAAACGTTAACAAGAGACTGTTATATTGGATTGCCATACCAGGAGTCATAGGAGCCTGTTTAGGTGCTGCGTTTATAATCTACCTGGGCAATCAGTTTCAGACCATTTCTTATGCTATCCTCGCAGTTTATACCATGATCATAGGGATCAGATTAGTTGTAATTGCCTTTAGAAAAGTTATTAAAAAAGGAAAGATAAAACGTTTAGGTATACTGGGTTTTACCGGTGGCTTTCTGGATGCCTTTTCCGGTGGCGGCTGGGGACCCATCGTCACTTCCACCCTGTTGGCAAAAGGAAGAAAATCGAGCTATGTTGTAGGCACCGTAAGTTTAGCTGAGTTCTTTGTGACCTTTGTGGCAGCAGTTGCCTTTTTCATTTCTCTTGGAATAAGCCACTGGTATATTGTACTGGGACTGGTTCTAGGAGGTTCGGTCGCTGCTCCCTTTGCAGCAAAACTGGCAGGAAGGTTACCACAAAAGGCCGCCCTGATTTCAGTCGCCATTCTGGTGATGGCATTCAGTGTCAGGATTTTATTTGACATTCTATAAAATTCAGCTCCTGTTTCTGTATCATTATAATAAAAAAGCCCGCAAACACTATAGTTTGCGGGCTTTCGATGGAACCTGATGTTCCCTGGCGGAGAAAGAGGGA
>CAMPJY010000113.1 GCA_946887025.1 uncultured Salinimicrobium sp. | reverse complement strand
CCTATTTAGGGGTGTTGTTTTTGTGTTGAGAAAATATCCCCTCGAAATGAGGCTCCAGGTGCCGCCTCATGGCGTTTCTGAAAGTTTCTGGAGTACCTACCCTTATGTTGTCCATCAGCATTCTATGGGTAACGAATCCATTGGCATATCGGTAATCAAAATCTTCCGGTTTGTTCTTGAGATGTACATATTCGAAGGAAGGCAATAAAAGGTGTTGGAAGCGCTGCAAGGTCTTGTTGTTGGACATCTGGTATAGTTTCCCGTGGAAGGCAATTTCTTTTTCGAGGCTGAAATGAGATTTATCGGCTTCGCTTTCCTCCTCTGCTGAAACGATTTCTTCCAGTTCCACAAGATCGGCTTCGGTCTTTCTCTCAAAAATGAAATCTGCCATCCCCATTTCGAGGATGAGCCGTAATTCAAAAAGGTTTTTTAATATTCCCATGCCAAGGAGGCTTGGGTCCATTATCCTTTCAAAACTATTGATGATGTCCGGTTCCGTTAGAACCATGCCCCGATGTTTTTTTGATTCCACAAGCCCCAGCGTGCGCAGACGCAGAAGGGCTTCCCGAATGACGGTCCGGCTGACGCCCATGGATTCTGCGAATTCGAGCTCCTTGGGAATCGGATCCCCTGCTTTTAACCCCCTTTCCTTAAAGTATTCCAACAAACTTATTTCTACTTTGTCTACAAGGGAGAGAGTGTCTACGGGTTTAATTCCTTTCATTGTATATGGATTTCTAAAAATAGATAACAAGTATAGTTAATTATCTTAACTTATTGTTTTGGTCAAATATAAGAAAACTTTATATTTGTCTTATGTCATACATAAAATATGAATTCACATATATATAAGGATGCGCTTCTTAGGGATATCCTCCCTTTTTGGGAGAAGAATTCCTTGGACCGGGCGCATGGAGGTTATTTTACCTGCCTCGACAGACAAGGGAAGGTTTTCGACACCGATAAATTTATCTGGCTTCAGGGACGTCAGGCCTGGATGTTCTCTTTCCTTTATAACAAAGTTGACCGGAATGAGCAGTGGCTGGAGACCTCCCGCTCGGGAATAGATTTCCTCAGGAAGCATGCAATGGATGCGGAGGGGAACTTTTATTTTTCCACCACCAGGGAAGGGAAACCGCTGATCCAGCCCTACAATATATTTTCTGATTGTTTTGCTGCCATGGCCTTTGGACAGTATGCCAAAGCTTCGGGAGATGAAGAGGTGAGGGAGCTTGCGCAACGCACCTATGCCAATATTCTTAAAAAGAAGGATCATCCGAAGGGCAGGTACGAGAAGAGTACGGGCAACAGACCAATAAAGGGTTTCTCTTTGCCTATGATACTTTCCAATCTGGTACTGGAACTGGAAGATGTGCTTTCAGAAGAGGTGGTCAGGGAGACTCTTGATCAGAGTGTACACGAGGTGATGGAGGTGTTTCTGCAGAAAGAACAGGGATTGATTCTTGAAAACCTTAGTCCTGATGGAAAATTTGTGGATAGTTTTGAGGGCCGGCTTCTTAATCCGGGCCACGGGATCGAAGCCATGTGGTTCATGATGGATATCGGGATCAGGAATAATGATCAGGATCTCATCCAGCGTGCCACCGAGGTGGTGCTGAATATACTCGAATACAGCTGGGACAAAGAGCATGGAGGGATTTTTTACTTTATGGATTTAAAAGGGCATCCTCCTCAGCAATTGGAATGGGACCAGAAACTTTGGTGGGTGCACCTGGAAACCCTGGTAGCGCTCTCCAAGGCTTATCAGCATACAGGGAACCCCAAAATCTGGGCCTGGTATCAGAAGGTTCACGATTATTCCTGGAGCCATTTTGCAGATCCTCAGAATGGGGAATGGTTTGGATACCTGAACCGCCAGGGGGAACCCTTCCTGAGCCTTAAAGGAGGGAAATGGAAAGGCTGTTTCCATGTGCCAAGGGCCATGTATCAGTGCTGGAAAGCTTTTGAGGCTATTGAGACAGCACAAAAGAAATAATATGGCTATAACCATGATTATAGATTTAAACTTGCAAGTATGCCTTGAAAAGGTACGAGTAAGCGAAATCTTAATAACGAATAAATAATTTTTTTCTGAAGGCTCGCCCTTCTATAGTAAACAATTCCAAATGCGACACTACAGATTTTTATTCCTCTTGATCCTGGGCTGCTTCAGCGTCGGCCTGCAAGCTCAGATAGAGCCCATTCACTTCAAGTGGGATTCCATAGCAAGTTATCCTTTGCAGAAAGGGGTTAATGGCGCCTTTATAGGGCTTCAGAACGAAAACCTTATCGTTGCAGGAGGAGCTAACTTCCCTGATACCCCGGCCTGGGAAGGAGGGGAGAAAGCCTGGTACAGTGACATTAATATACTTCAGAAGAAGGGGAATTCTTTCGAATGGGTGGAAGGCATAAATGAAACTCTGCCAATTCCGCTGGCTTATGGAGCTTCTGTTTCTACTCCTGAAGGGATGCTCATCATTGGTGGGAACAATGCCAATGGGATCTATAGCAATGTTTATCTTTTAAAATGGAATCCCCAGACCAAAGATCTGGTGATAACAGAACAGCCACCACTCCCTGTGCCGCTGGCCAATATGCAGGCCACCCGCATCGGAAAAGAGGTATTTGTGGTAGGTGGACAAATGGAGGAAGGTGGTCCTGCCACCAACCGTTTCTTCTCCTTTAAAGATGGTGTCTGGAGTGAACTTCCTCCGCTGCCTGGACCTGGACGAATTCAACCGGTGGTGATAAGCCAGAATAACGGCCGAACTGATGTTGTATACGTTTTCAGCGGTACTCATTATGACCCGAATGCTGCAGATCCCAATAAATTCCTGTCGGACGCATATGAATATAATCCGCTGCAAGACAAATGGAGGGAGAAATCCGCTATTCCGTTCAACAAGACCCCCGGGATGGAAAATGGATACATTGGTGCTGCTCCCGCTATTGAACTGGGAGATTCGCATATCCTGATATTTGGGGGAGCAGGAGGCGAAAACCAGCACTGGTCGGAACGGCTTGAAATTCAGAAAGAGATACAAAAGCTGAACCAGTTGGATCTGACGCAGGAGGAGATAGTTCAAAAAACTGATTCCCTGCAGCTGCTGCTTACTTCGAAGTTCAAGGGCACCTCATTTTCTCCTGTTATCTGGGCATATCACACTGTTACTGACACCTGGACCGACAGAGGCGAAATTCCCGGACCTACACAGGTAGTGACGAGTGCCGTACGTTGGGGAGAAGACATCATCATCCCTATGGGGGAAATCAGCCCAGGGGTGCGGACTTCGACTGTCAACAAGGTTGATTTTAGGATTGAGAAATCAGGCTTTGGATGGGCGAATTACCTTAGCCTTGGAATTTATCTGGCGTTGATGGTGGGAATTGGCTGGTATTTTTCCCGACGGAACAACAGCACCTCCGACTATTTCCTGGCGGGGGGAAGGATTCCCTGGTGGGCCGCAGGTCTGAGTATTTACGGAACCATGTTAAGTGCCATCACTTATTTGTCCCAACCCGCTCTGGCTTTTGCTTTTGACTGGCAGGCGTTTATCGGATATTTTACGATCCTGATGATGGCTCCCATAGTGATCGCCTTTTATTTGCCCTTCTACAGGAGACTGAATATAGTCACGGCTTACGAATATCTGGAGAAGCGCTTCAATATTGTCATCAGGATCTTTGGAAGTGCTTCGTTTGTACTTTTTCAACTGGCCCGGATGGGAATCGTGGTTTACCTTCCTGCGCTGGCCCTGACTACGGTTATTGGGATAGATATCTATATGGCTATTCTCATTATGGGATTGCTCACCATTATTTATACCGTAGCGGGAGGAATTGAGGCCGTGATCTGGACTGATGTGGTACAGGTAGGGGTGCTGTTAGGAGGATTAATACTTGGGATCTTATACATAGCTTTTGAAATAGGTGATCTTGGGTATATCTATGAAGTCGCTGTAACCGACAACAAACTGAACCTCTTCGATTTCAGGTGGAGCTGGACAGAAGTAGTGACCTGGTCACTCTTCCTGGGAACCTTCGCTTTGAATTTTGCGCCTTACACCACCGATCAGGCCGTGGTACAGCGTTATATGACCACAGCCAATGAGAAGGAATCGCGTAAGAGTATCTGGTTGAACGGGATCATTTCCATTCCTGCAGGATTGTTGATCTTCACCCTGGGAACCTTTCTGTATGTATACTTTAAGACCAATCCCGAATTTATTACCGTGGGAATGCAGAATGACGGGGTCTTCCCATTATTCATAGCCAACCATCTACCGCCGGGGGTGGCGGGTCTTATTATTGCCGGGATCTTCTCAGCTTCCATGTCCAGTCTGGATAGTAGTATCCACAGTGTTTCCACCGTAGTCACCGTGGATTATTATCAACGCTTCAAAAGAAATTTCACCGAAGCGGGGGCAATGAAAGTTGCGCAGTGGACTACCATTGTGGTTGGAGTGCTTGGAACAGGAGTCGCCTGTTTAATGGCAGCCTTCCCAATTGCCTCCCTGTTCTTCTTTTTCCAGGAAGTGGTTGGTCTCTTCGGAAGTGCCCTTGCCGGGATATTTATTCTGGGGATATTCTTCAAACGAGCAAACTGGATAGGTACTTTTATTGGAGCGATTCTGAGCGTCCTGGTGCTTGTTGTACTAAAAAATTATACTCCTATGAATTTTTATATTTATCCTTTAATAGCAATTCCGGTATGTGTTATTGGAGGTTATCTCGCGAGTTTATTGATCCCAGTCAGGGATAATAACATAAAAGGCCTCGTATACAGCAGAAAGGCAGTGGAAACGGAGGAGTAGAATTTAAAGCTACAGCGAAATATGCCAAGACCTGAAAGGAGCAGAGAAATATTAATTCCTGCAACTTTCAGGGCTATTCGAGTACACTACTTTTAGGGCTGTCTTCCAAAGCCACAGCACCGGCACTAAACATGTTCACCTTTGGATCCTTTTTTACAGAGTAGTTGATTTCCACTGCGAGCTCAGTGGCTTTGATTTTATTTTTTTTATTTGTTTCCATCCTCGATTTTTATTGAAGGTTTAACCATGAATCACAAAATCCAAAAAGACATTTTGTGAATGCTTTTTAAAAAACGGATAAAAGGCCTGTAGGGATGGGCCAAAACTGGGGGGGCTGAAAAAGAGGTTCAGGCGGAATTGTAGATCCTTTTTTTAGAAGTTCTTCCAGAAGAAGTCTCGCAGGAGAGCAATCCTACCGATGATAGACGGAAAAGAATCTTTCCTGGCTGCTGACGAAAAAGATGCCCCAATTTCATAAGCTTAAGTTTTTAAAAATTTAGAATTCCTTTAACTCTAGGAAACTAATATATAAAAATTTCTTAAAAACACAAATTTTTTTTACTAATTCTTGGAAGGCATTCCTTTTCTCATAATCTAAGGAGTAATCGCCTCCTTTTCTTCTGCACCTTAAATAAACACGGAGGCATCAAGTTAAATTTTTTTGTATTTAATATTCTGATGCCTTACTTTTAAAAATCACTTTGTTAAAAAAATTTATCTATATGATGCACCTCCAGTTGTTTACAGGGATAAACCTCAAAAACAAATTTACAATTAACGCGCTGGCAGGTGTTTTTTTATTGCTCCCGTATAAAGGACTTAATGCACAGGAAGAAAAGTCTTCGAATCTTCCAAATGTCATTATTATCAATGCCGACGATCTGGGTTATGGCGATACGGGCACCTATGGCGCAAGCATGGTGCAAACGCCCAATATTGATAAACTCGCCGCGGAAGGGAGGAAATTCACCGATTTTCATTCCGCTTCGGCTGTGTGTTCCCCTTCACGATACGCTCTCTTGACAGGGGAGCATCCTGACCGGGTGGATTTTTCACAGCCTATTTTTCTAAAGACTTCTTTGGTGATCGATACTGCAAAAACAAGCATTGCTGATGTGATGAAAGAGGCGGGTTATGCCACAGGCATCGTCGGGAAATGGCATCTTGGATTTCAGGAGAAAAATCCCATAGACTGGAATGCCCCCTTAAAACCGGGGCCCCTGGAGTTGGGCTTTGATTATTATTTTGGAGTTCCGATCCTTAACAGCCATGCACCCTTTGTTTATGTGGAAAATCACAGGGTTGTGGGATGGACCCCGGATGATCCTTTTGTCTATGACACCCACGCTGAGACCCGTTGGTTTCCGGAGAAATTTGATCTGGCAGCCATAGGTGGAGCCCGGGAGGCTCATTTTCTGTACGATGACCGAATGGTGGGAACAACCTTGAAGGAGAAAGCTGTGGAGTTCATTAAGGAGCATAAGGAGGAGCCTTTCTTTCTCTATTTTGCACCCACCAATATACATCACCCTTTTACTCCGGCTCCCAGGTTTATTGGAACCAGCGAAGCAGGAAGATACGGGGATTTCATTCACGAACTGGACTGGATAGTTGGAGAGATCGTAAAATCTTTGGAGGAGGAAGGCCTGGCGGAGAATACCCTTCTCATCTTCACTAGTGACAACGGGGGAATGCTGAACCAGGGCGGCCAGGATGCCTACAGTTCCGGGCATCACCAGAATGGCGAACTGCTTGGCTTCAAATTCGATTCCTGGGAAGGGGGTCATCGTGTTCCTTTTATAGTGAAATGGCCCGGAATGGTGCCTGCGAATTCAATCTCGGACGCGCTGCTTTCAAATCTGGACCTGATGGCAACCATGGCTGCTCTTACAGGGCAGGTACTGGAAAAAGGCGAAGGGGTCGACAGTTTTAATATTTTGCATGCCTTGACAGGAAATCCTAAAGAGCCGATCCGGGAGGCGCTGCTGATCAGCTCCTCGAGCCTTCAGAACGTCGGTTACCGCAAGGAGAACTGGATGTATATAAACGCTCAGGGAGGTGGTGGATTTGTCGATAAAGTTGTAGGAGCCCATACCTTTGGTGGGCCGGGAGCTTTTCCCTTTACGGGGCAGAAGAACAGCGATATTGAGAATGGAAAAATAAAGGAGGATGCCCCTCCGGTACAATTGTACAATCTGGAGAAAGATCCGGGGCAGTCTACTAATCTTTATAATGAATATCCGGAGAAAGTGGAAGAATTGGCCAAGGAAATGGAAGCCGTACGAAATTCTGAAATTACCCGGCCGGCAAGTTTGAATTAACTTACATCCGGGGAACGTGATAAATCGCCTCCCTACAAACTCATAATTTATAAGTAATGAAGACCCTAACCAAAAGATTATTTTTTGCCACTATTGCCCTATTGCTGATTTCAGGTGCCCCGGAAATCGAGAGGCTTAGTTATGCCTCCATTGTGAATCGTCTTATCGACCTGGAGGCGCTTGCAGTTTTACCCGAGGAGGGGGAAGGTTCCGCCATGTGGTCGAGTTACGACCGGAAAAGCAGTCGAAACCCTGAGGGGGAATTCCTTAATTGGGCAGCCAATGATGACGGGCTGACGCCTCAGTACATTCGCAAGGAAGGCGAGAATGAGGTATTGGCTGAAATGGAAGGGCCAGGGGCCATAGTGCGAATCTGGTCCGCCAGCCCAAGACAGGGAAAGGTGAAGATTTATATTGACGGGGCAGAGGTACCTGTATTAGATCTTCCGTTCAGGGAATATTTTAATCCAAGTGTCCCGGCCTTTGAGTTTCCGGAGCTGGTGTATGAGACCAACGCACGAGGGTTCAATAATTATGTGCCCATTACCTATCAAAAATCCTGTAAGATAGTTGCGGAACCGGGCTGGGGGCAATATTACCATTTCAATTATATCAGCTTTCCCGAAGGTACCGAGGTGGAGGCATTTGATCCCGACCTGACTCCCGATGCAAAAGCAGCCCTTACGGAAGTAAACAATTTTCTTGCGGAGAAGCTTGGGAATAATCCGGAAGGCCCCGGGGAACAGATCAAACAAATATCCACTAAAGTTCGTCCCGGAAAAGAGGTGACGGTCCTGGACGTGAAAAATTCCGGTGCTATCTCCTCCATCAAGGCCAGGGTGAAAGTGAAGGATTCAGCTCAATTGGAAGAGGTTCTCCGCAAGTTGAGCCTGAAGATCAAGTGGGACGGAGAAGAGGAGGCTGCGGTTTGGTCACCTTTGGGAGATTTCTTCGGAACTTCCCCGGGATGGAATGAATACAGAACCCTCCCCATGGGGATGACTGAGGAATGGATGTACAGTTACTGGTATATGCCATTTGCAGAAGGGGCAGAAGTGATAGTGAGGAATGATTTTGGGGAAGAGGTGGAAGTAGAAATGCAGATCGGTCACGGTGATCTAAAAGGGGATGTGGAGCAGTATGGGCGTTTTCACGCCAAATGGCACCGGGATCTGGCGCCATTGGAGAAGGAGCGCTGGCCCGACTGGACCCTGCTGGAGACGGAAGGCAGGGGGCGTTTTGTAGGTACGCATCTGCTCGTCTGGAATCCTAAAGGCGGTAGCTGTAGCCTTGCTCAACCGGGACAACACTGGTGGGGTGAAGGGGATGAGAAGTTCTTTATTGACGGGGAGCATTTTCCTTCTACTTTTGGAACAGGAACAGAAGATTATTTCGGCTATGCCTGGTGTGATCCATCCGTTTTTGAACACGCATACCACAGTCAGACGCAGGATAATGACAACATGGGTTACCAGCCCATGAATAGATGGCATATTATAGATAACATTCCTTTTCAGGAATCCTTCCAGGGATATATGGAAAAATATTTCCCCAATCACTGGCCCACCCAGTATTCTGTGGTGGTGTACTGGTACCTTTCACCTGACGGAAAAGATCC
>CAMPJY010000112.1 GCA_946887025.1 uncultured Salinimicrobium sp. | reverse complement strand
TTCGTAATAGAGGAAAAAAACAACCAGATAGACTTAACCGACAGGGGAATAGAATTCCTTTCCGGCCCCGATAATCCAGACTTTTTCGTGATGCCGGAAATAGGAATGGAAATCGCCAAGATTGAGAAACTGGGTCTTTCAAAAGAAGAGGAGGCAGAGAAAAAAGAGGAACTTTTCCGCGAATACAGCGTAAAGAGTGAAAGGATTCACACGCTTCGTCAGTTGCTGAAAGCATACACCCTTTTCGAAAAAGATACCGAGTATGTGGTGATGGATAACAAGGTGAAAATCGTGGACGAGCAGACCGGTCGTATCATGGAAGGCCGTCGTTACAGCGATGGACTACACCAGGCAATCGAGGCTAAGGAAAATGTGAAGATCGAGGATGCTACCCAGACCTTTGCTACGGTTACCCTCCAGAACTATTTCAGAATGTACCGCAAACTTTCAGGGATGACGGGAACAGCAGTTACGGAAGCCGGAGAGTTATGGGAAATCTATAAGCTGGATGTGGTGGAGATTCCCACCAACCGACCTATTGCTCGAAAAGATAAGGAAGACATGGTCTACAAGACCAAGCGTGAAAAATATAATGCGGTAATTGAGGATGTCACCAAACTTTCCAGGGAGGGTAGACCGGTACTAATTGGTACCACCTCCGTGGAGATTTCAGAGCTCCTGAGCCGTATGCTTACCTTGCGTAAGGTTCCACACAACGTACTGAATGCCAAACTTCATAAAAAGGAGGCTGACATCGTTGCGGAAGCCGGAAAAAGTGGAATCGTTACCATAGCCACCAACATGGCTGGTAGGGGTACTGACATTAAATTAAGCCCGGAAGTGAAAGCGGCAGGAGGTCTCGCCATCGTGGGTACCGAGCGACATGATTCCCGTCGGGTGGACAGGCAGCTTAGGGGTCGTAGTGGACGTCAGGGAGATCCGGGAAGTTCCCAGTTCTATGTTTCCCTGGAGGACAACCTGATGCGTCTTTTCGGTTCTGAAAAGATAGCCAAACTGATGGACCGTATGGGTCTGGAAGAAGGAGAAGTGATCCAGCACTCCATGATCTCCAAATCCATTGAACGGGCACAGAAGAAGGTGGAAGAAAACAACTTTGGGGTACGTAAGCGACTTCTGGAATATGACGATGTGATGAACGCCCAACGGGAGGTGGTCTACAAGCGCCGCTACCACGCCCTATTTGGAGACCGTCTCAGAGTAGATATCGCCAACATGATCTACGACACCGCTGAGGTTATCGCTGAATCCAACAAACTGGCAGACGATTTCAAGAACTTCGAATTCGAACTGATCCGCTACTACTCAATGAGCTCTCCGGTTTCAGAAGAGAACTTCAAAAAGTGGGACAGCCTGAAAATTGCGGGAGAGGTTTACAAGGCCGCCTACCAGCACTATCAGGATAAGATGAAACGCAATGCGGAGGATGCCTTCCCTGTAATCAAACAGGTCTTCGAGGATAAAGGCAATAATTTCGAACGTATCTCTGTTCCCTTTACAGATGGAGTGAAAACTCTTCAGGTGGTAACCAATCTCCAGAAAGCTTACGATACTGAAGGAAAGCAGCTGGTAAATGATTTTGAGAAGAACATCACCCTTGCCATCATTGATGATGCCTGGAAAACTCACCTTCGCAAGATGGACGAGTTAAAGCAGAGTGTCCAGCTTGCAGTGCACGAGCAGAAGGATCCATTGCTTATATATAAGTTCGAGTCTTTTGAACTGTTCAAGAGCATGTTGGACCAGGTGAACAAAGATGTGATCTCATTCCTTTTCAAAGGAGAATTGCCTGTGCGCAATCCCAACACCATTCATGAAGCCAGGCAACCTCAGAGAAGGGAGAAAGTGGAAACCAGCAAGGAAGAGATCCCTAATATGGACGAACGTGCTGCACAGAGCAGAGCTGCTTCCCAGACGCAGCAGCGAAGACCGGCTGTCACGGAAACTATTGTCAGAGACCAGCCGAAGATTGGCCGTAATGATAAAGTAACCATCAAGAATGTGATGAGCGGAGAAAACAAAAGCATGAAATACAAGCAGGCCATCCCACTTTTGGACAAAGGGGACTGGGTACTTGTGGATGAATAGAAAAACAGAGACTTTTTCAAGGAGTAAAACATAGAAAAAGCTTATCCATAAAAAAATCCCGAGGCTGTGGCTTCGGGATTTTTTTATGCAGCCAAATTTGGCAAAAAAAAAACGCCCCGGGAGGCGTCTTTAATTCAAAACAAATAATAAA
Source organism: uncultured Salinimicrobium sp. (assembly GCA_946887025.1). The sequence goes on along the minus strand of CAMPJY010000112.1, from coordinate 6,512 downwards.
ACTCTTCTCCTATTCAACAGTAACCTCGCTGAACTTAGCTTTAATGATAACGATCCCGGACCCATTGGCTGAGTTCTGATACCCATTGATCAGTTCGCTGTCATAGCTCTTTATCGGTTTAGCCTTAATACTGGAAGGATATTCTATGGTGCTCTGAGAACCGGTGTAATTGAAATCCAGAGCGGTTTCGGGAATATTAAGGTCGAGATTTGAATTTTCGAGGCTGATATCCACACTATTAAAATCTGGTGCCAATTTCAGGATATCCAGATTTCCGAAAGTCCCGGAAATAACTGCAGTCTCTTTTATTTCCCCTATTTTTACATTACTCGAAGCGGAAGCAAGTTTCAGGCTGATAGCCTTATCAATACTCGCATTATGCACATAATTGGTGTTCAGTACCCCATAATCCCATACCTTGATCTTAACAGGGGAATAGGACACTTCTACTTTGGTTCTTTTACCATCAATAATATTAGCAGTCAGGTTACTGTGAGAAATTTGAGCCCTTAAATCAGTAGTTTTATCTGCCAATTTCACCTCCCCAAACCGGACATCAAGGTTTAATTTTGCGTTTTTTGGCATCCTAATAATCAGGGTCTTTTTGGCCTTACTATCACTTCCTTTGATTATCCTTACCTGATTTTTGGAAACGACCTTGTTGCTCCCTTCAGCATTTTCAAACTGCTGAGCCCATACTTCCATTTCCTTTCCAAACTGCTCACCCCAGGCTTCCATTTCGGTTCCAAACTGTTCGGCCCAGGCCTCCATATCTTTTGCATGTTCTTTCTCCCAGGCTGCCATCTTTTTTTCCATTTGGGCACTCCATTTTTCGGCATCTTTCTCAAAATTTTCGCTCCATTTCTGCATTTTGATCTCGACGTCCTTGCCAAACTTTTCTTCCATTTCTTTCTCCCATTTCTTCATGTATTCTTCTCCATCCCTTTTATAAGCTTCATGGTCAAATTTCAGGTTGCTTACACTTGCCATAAATTCCGGGGGTAAGGGCGGGTGTTGGGACAGATCTGCAATCATGGGAGCCAAACCGTCCATTATAGGTCCGATGATGTGAGTCGTCATCATCTGCAAAGAATCCAGGTTTGGCAAAGGGGGAAATTTTCCAAATCCTCCGGCATTCGAAGTCACCGTCATACTGCTCTTATCCCCTTTTACGCTCACCTGCCAGTCCTCAAGCGCCTTTTTAACCTCTTCCTCGGAAAGGCCTTTAGTATCAATGAAAGCTTCTATCTGCATTTCATTCTTATCCCAGGTTTCGAACACCAGTTTAGTATGCTGGGCATCCACCGCGATAGTGGCATCGTTGTTCAGGGGATAGTTTTTTTTCACCTTTTGCTGGGTCTGCGCTACAAGGCTTCCTGAAGTGAAAAGCAGGATGGCCATAAATTGACTAAGCTTGTATCTTCTCAAAGTTTTCATTTTTCTCTTTTTTAAGTTCATCTAATTTGTTTTTGAGTTTGAACAGCAAATCCAAACGCAACTGTAAATTATTTATCAGGGCTTCAACTGTTTCTGCATTAGGACCATTTTTACTAATCTCTCCGTTTAGGCGGTCATATTCCTTATCGAGTTCTGCCAGTTGGGTCATAAAGGCATCAATAAGAGCTTTATTTTCTTCGGTGATATCTATTTTCGCCAGCCCCAGATTAAGGTTGGCCATATAATAATCCTCCACTTTTTTAAATTCCGGAGAAATATCTGCCAGGGTCAGGTTTTCTTTTCCTGCAATTTCTTCTGAGGAATTTTCCTCCTGCTCCTCCCCAGGAACATTTACTACGGGATTATCTGCAGGAAATTCTTGTTGATAAAGGAAAAAATATCCAACCCCCAGCGCCACAACAAAGACGGCAGCTATTTTTAACCACATATATCTCGAATTTTCCTTTCTTTGTGGCAAGGCCTGCTCCAAACGGGATTCAAAGCGTTTCCTATGTCCGGCTGGAAGTTTTTCAGTAGCCTCCTCCTTATCCTGTTTCAGTAATTCTCTAATATCCTGTGCCATGATGTCTAATTTTTAATTGATCCTGTAGTTTCTTTTTCCCGCGGTGTACCAGTGTCCGGGATGCCACTTCAGATATTCCGAGGATTTCAGAAATCTCCTGATGGTCATAACCTTCCAGGAGATAGAGCATGAGGGAGTATTTATATTTCTCCGGCAGCTCATTAATGGCTTTTTTTACATCCTCTACTCCAAGCCCGTCATCCACCTGCCAGTCATTTTCCTCTTCCACAGTCATCATAATATTTTCATTAAGCGCCGTGAGTTCCAACTTCCTTGCTTTAAGAGTATCAATACATTTATTGATGACTATCCTTTTCAGCCAGGCTCCGAAAGTCACCTCTCCATCAAACTGGTGAAGTTTGGTAAAGGCACGAATGAAACCTTCCTGCATGGCCTCCTCGGCTTCATAAGAATCCCGAAGAAACCTGAGGGCCACGAAATACATCCCTTCACTGTACTGGTTATACAGCTTCAGCTGGGCCTTTCGGTTGTTCTGTTTGCATTCCTCTATTAATTGATGCTGTAACAAAATCTCATTTTTTTGGTTGCTGTTCTTACTCTTAAAGACGAGGCTAAAAGCGTCGCGTTGCAAGTTTTGTCATTTTTGACCAAATTTAATCTTAATCTTAAAGTAATCAGAAAGTTATACTAAAATAAAAGGTTTTAACATGTCCTTGGCAGAGGGATATCCCGACCCCTTGTTATATTGGTACACTATCTTTAAAGCAGGAATTATGGAAAATCGTTACTCAAAATTTAAAAAACTTAACTGGCTGTTGGTCAACAGCTTTGAAGCGGAACGCATTTATTATAATGCCAGCGAAGATGTCCAGGAAGTAGGTTTAAAGCGCTATTTTGGCCATCAAAGCGTTGACCGCAACAGATTCAGCCATCAGATCTCAGAGCAGCTGGTACAGGCCGGAATCGAGCCCATGAAGAAATGGGCGGAAAAAGGAAACCTCCAGAGAGACTGGCGGGAAGAACGCAAAGTGCTGGTTAAAAAACGACCACTTAAGTACCTGAAAAAATGTCTGGAGCGCGATGAAGAGAATCTGCTTCTTTACGACGAGATCCTGGAGGAAAAAATCATGCCTAATGAAATCCTCAAGATGCTGAAGAAACAAAAGGAAAGCATCCTGAAAGGAATGGCTGAAGGGGAAAAATTCAGGACAGGAGAAACTCCGTTGATCCCTGAGAACAAATCCAAGGTGCGAACATTAAGAGCGATTTAAATCAAAATTATTGAATTAAAGACTCCGTTTCTTTTCTAAGGGAATGGGGTCTTTTTTTTGGCTGTTTTAAAAAGCAGGTTTGTAATAAGACTTAGCCAGTTGGACCTACTGGTTCTTTGATCGGAATACTGATCACCGTCCGGTCCCAAGCCAGGAGCATTAAGATAAGTTCATGCGCCTCTTCAAAAGAGATGGTGAACTGTTCGGTGATGTTATAGGTTTTATTCACAGGAAATTCCAGCGTCAGTACATCAAATTCCGGTTCCCTGGATGGCTCTCCTTTGGTGGTGATACCCCAGGGATACATTTTGGAATTGAATATCACCTTCCATGATTCTTCGTTTGGGATGGTCCACAGGGTATATTTCCCGGCAGGCAACAGAGAACCATCCACTAGAATATCCTTATTGGTGCTGAAGGTGGTTGCTTCGTTGGCCCCAGTCCTCCATACCTGTCCATAAGGCACCAGCCCCCCGAAGATCTCCCTGTCCTTTTTATAAGGACGGTTATAGAAGACCTCCAGTTCCAGGTCGTCCTGGACATAGGTTACTGTATCCTCCGGGCTAAAAGACTTCGTCCTTACCTTAAGAACAAAATAGGTAGCCAGAACTAATAGAATAAAAATAAGGACGCCAGCAAGGCTCCATTTCAATTTCTTCGACATAGATTAAAAATAATCAACTTTTCACAAAAGGAATACCAATAAAAACAAAAAATCCCGAAATACAGATTCCGGGATCTTTTCATCTGAATGGAAAACGGGCCTTAACAAGTCCCGCTTTTTATTATCTGATTATTTATTCGTCCAGCAGGAGATTAAGGGTGACATCAATATTGTCCCTTGTGGCCCTGGAATAGGGACAAATTTCGTGAGCACTGTTCACCAGGTCCTCCCCGGTTTCCACATCCACTCCCGGGATATAGGAATCAAGAATGACACTCAGCTGAAAATTCCCCTTCTCAGTTTTTCCCAGAGTCACCTCTGCGGTCACTGAGAAATCCCCGAGGTCGACGTTTTTTTCTTTGGCAACGGCCTGAAGGGCGCTTCCGTAGCAGGCAGAGTATCCGGCTGCAAAAAACTGTTCTGGATTGGGTTTTTCGCCCCCCGGACCGCCCATGCTTTTCGGAACTGTCAGGTCAAAGTCTAATAGGCCATCGTCAGTTTTCACATGTCCCTGTCGCCCTCCGGTAGTGGTAGCACTGGTCTTATACAATGTCTTCATAATGAACTTTATTTTATTAAATTAGTCTTCAATATACGAATACTATTTCCACTAATAAAACAATTTCACATTTTGACCCGCAACTCTGCCCTTAACGAATCAGAAGGCAAGCAGCCCTCCACCCACATCGATCCGGCTTCGGCACAAAGAATCAGGGCTTTCCGCAAAAAGGAAGTATCAGTAGAGGAGCTGCTCAAGAGGATCCTGGACCAGGAAAAGACTGGCTTGAGTAAGGGAATTACCCTGATTGAAAGCAGCAGGCAACAGGATCAGGAAAAGGCCGGGGCCCTTGTGGAAAAATGCCTCCCTTATGCCAATAAATCTATAAGAATTGGAATTACCGGAGTTCCGGGAGTGGGGAAAAGCACGTTTATCGAATCTTTTGGCTCCTATCTTGCAGAGATGGGAAGAAAGGTTGCCGTGCTGGCGGTGGATCCCACCAGCAGCCTTTCAGGGGGAAGCATTCTTGGGGATAAAACCCGGATGGAAACCCTGGTCCACCATCCGAACGCCTTCATCAGGCCTTCCCCCTCGGGGGATTCTCTGGGAGGAGTAGCCAGGAAAACCCGCGAGTCCATCATTCTTTGTGAGGCTGCAGGTTTTGACACTGTATTGATAGAAACCGTAGGTGTCGGCCAGAGTGAAACCACGGTTCACAGTATGACGGATTTCTTTCTTCTACTGAAACTGGCAGGCGCCGGGGATGAACTTCAGGGGATAAAACGCGGGATCATTGAAATGGCCGATACCATTGTCATCAACAAAGCCGATGGAGAAAATCGAAAACCAGCCGAAAAGGCGCGTTCTGAATTTAAAAGGGCGCTTCACTTATATCCCCCCAAAGAGAGCGGCTGGAAGCCAACAGTCAGTTTATGCAGCGCACTGAATAATGAGGGAATAGCAGAGGTCTGGAACATGATCACTTCCTTTGAGGAGCTGGTCAGGACCAACGAGTATTTCCAACACAAAAGAAGGCAGCAGAATAAATTCTGGCTCCTGCAGACGATCAATGAGCATCTAAAGAGCAGGTTCTATAACAGGCCTGAAATCAGGCAAGCTCTAAAGGAACAGCTGGAGGCGGTGGAAAATAATGAGACCACGCCCTTTGCGGCGGCAAGACTTCTGCTGAATTCTTAAATAGGAGGAGTTTCAGCCACATATTTTTTCATCAATAGCTGCTGAACAATATAAAATAAAAAGCCTATTCCGCTTCCCAAAATCATTCCTGTAAGCACATCACCGGGATAATGCACTCCGACATAAATCCGGCTGTAGGCAACCATCAGCGCCCAGAAAATAAGGATAGGCAGGATAAATTTATAGAATGGCTTCAGAATCAGTCCCAGATATACTGTCAGGGCCGCAGAACTGGCGGCATGAGCAGAAAAATATCCATATTTACCACACCTGATGGCAACGAACCGCGCATATTCCATCACTCCCTCCTGCCTGCATGGCCTCAGACGCTCAAATCCGTCCTTGAAAACATTCGCAAGCTGGTCTGTAATGGTTATCATTCCCGCAACTAATAACACCGTTATAATTGCTCCTTTGGTACCCAGACATTTATATAAGAGATAGATCAATACTATATATAAAGGGATGGAGGTCCATTTATGGGTGAGGATATTCCAGAAATTGTCCCAGGCAGGGGTTCCCAGATTGTTTAGAAATAAAAAAAGTTCCTGGTCCAGTTCTACTAGCTGCTCCATTAGAATGTATAGTTTTTAATCCTCGTATCGAGAGATCTCTCGATCATAGAAATCAGTCGCCTGCTGAATTAAGCCCTCTGCCTCAGATGCAAGCTCTTTTTCATCGCTGGCATCAAAATCCTCCAGCCACTCCACTTCATCATTTTCCAGGTTGAGGATAAACCGGGGAAATTCGGTGTGAACAATGAAAATAGCGTCTGGATAATCGGTATTATCGCCAAGTAAGAATTTTGGGAAGTCCATATTCGTTTTTTATCTAGTTATTGGCTTTCGCCTGAAGTATTAATTTTTTGCTCAAATAGTTGAATCGAAAGTACAACATTAA
>CAMPJY010000111.1 GCA_946887025.1 uncultured Salinimicrobium sp. | reverse complement strand
ACCGTTACCAGGGTCACCAGCACAATAACGATGACATCTGACTTTGGCATTCTTCTGAAGGTCCGGAAGCTGGCCCATTCAAAAGTACCTATTGAAACCATGATCATAACCCCTGTGAGGGCAGCCATGGGAAGTTTTTCGATTATATCTGCACCAAACATGATGAAGACCAGCAGCATGACCGCTGCCACGATCCCCGAGAGTCTCGCCCTGGCGCCTGAGGAAGTGTTGATAAGGCTCTGCCCGATCATGGCGCAGCCCCCCATCCCCGAAAAGAATCCTGATAATACATTGGCAGTTCCCTGTGCCACGCATTCCTTATTTCCGCTTCCCCGGGTTTCGGTGATCTCATCCACGATGTTCAGGGTCAGCAGGCTTTCGATCAGGCCTACCCCCGCCATGATTGCGGCATAAGGGAAGATGATCGCCAGGGTTTCATAACGGAAAGGTACCATGGGAATATGGAAAGGCGGAAAACCACCGTTAATGGATGCTATATCCCCTACTGTACGGGTATCCATTCCAATGAAAAGCACCAGGCCGAATACCACCAGGATTGCGGCGAGGGAGGCGGGGAAAACTTTAGTGAGTTTCGGAAGCCCCCAGATGATCAACATGGTTACCAGCACGAGACCTGTAAAAATATAAAGGGGGTTCCCAGTCATCCACACCTCTTCCCCTGCAGTGTTTACAGTTTTAAATTGCGCCAGCTGCGCCATAAAGATGACGATGGCAAGGCCATTCACAAATCCATAGATAACAGAAGTGGGTACAAGCCGGATAAGTTTCCCCAGTTTCAGTACCCCCGCAAGGATCTGAATTACCCCCGCGAGTACCACAGTGGCAAAAATATATTCCGGCCCATGTGAAATGGAAAGTCCCACAATCACTACCGCCACCGCTCCCGTGGCTCCGGAAATCATTCCGGGACGCCCTCCGAAGAGCGCAGTGATCAGTCCCATTACAAAAGCGGCATAGAGTCCCGTGAGCGGCGATAAATTAGCTATAAGGGCAAAGGCTACGGCTTCCGGGATAAGGGCCAGGGCAACAGTGAACCCGGCAAGGATTTCGGTTTTATAGTTGATCTTTTGTGAAAAGTCAAAGAAGTTGGCTATCATCTTCATAGAAAAAGCTTTAAATAATTGAAAGGCAGGCGCCTACTTAAAATTAAGAAATATATTTACGACCTGAAAAAAGGAGATTTCAGGGCGGCGTAAGCCTGGAAGATGAATTCTGTATCTGCTTCATAAGAAGCCGCGAAAATAAAATATTTCTTCCAAAGGAGATAGTAAAACTTTCCAAAGTTTGAAACTCTGGAAAAGAACTTATCTTTGATCTGTGAAGACTGAGCAGCATAAATCCTACACTGTAAAAGAGGCTACGCTTAAGCTGATGCAGTTCTGCGCCTACCGCGATCGCTCCCAGAAGGAGGTGGAGGAAAAACTGAAGGAGCTGCGCATGATTCCCATGGCCTGCGAGGAGATCATTATCAAACTAATGCAGGAGGATTTCCTGAACGAGGAGCGGTTCGCCCGCAGCTTTGTGCGAGGGAAGTTCAGGATCAAGAAATGGGGGCGCAACAAGATAAAACAGGAGCTGAAACTAAGGGAGATCTCTTCTCCCATCATCAAACTTGCCTTTACCGAAATTGAGGAGGAGGAATATAAACAAACTCTGAAGGAGCTGGCTGAGAAGAAATTCAGATTAATAAAGGAGCCCAATGCTTTTAAGAAGAGGAAAAAGCTATCGGATTACCTGTTGCAGAAGGGATATGAGCCTGCGCTGGTGTTTGAGTGTGTAGCCCTGGTACCGGGGCTTGAAAGCCCCGGCAATTGAGGAATCCATAGTTGGTATCCAATAATTTCTTCCGCTAATATATTTGACGGTTGTCAGAATTCTCCAGCCGATTTATCCTATTCGTCCTCTTAATCGCCTGCTCATTCTTGTAATCTATCCACTTCTGCCCCCTTCTTTTGCGCATATAATTGTCAAAATGCCTCATGAAAACAATATTGTAGACAGCCTTGGAAAGATTGGTGACGTTTCTGGGAATCCCCCGCAGGCTCATGGAAAATCCTGCGGTGAGATACGTCATCTGGTGCCAGTAGCCTTCGGGCATATACAAAGCATCACCGTGTTTCAGGTGAGTTCTGTAACCCCGGGCTTTCTTCAGCGCAGGAAACTTTTCAAAATCCGGATTGGAGAAATTAATATCCTCCCGGGAAATAAGGGCATGCGGCACCTTGTACAAATATTTCGTCTGCGATGGCGGGAACAGGATACACTCCTTCTCCCCTTCAAAATGGAAATGCAGGATATTGGCAAAATCGATGTCGTAATGCATGAACACCTTCGAATTCTCGCCTCCGAAGAACAACATGGGCAGTTGTTTCAGAAGCTTCAGTCCGACTTTGGGATAGCTGAAGTCTTTCTGCAGTTCCGGGACCTCTTTTAGAAGATTGTAAAGAAAGATCCTGTAGCTGGTAGGGCCCTTTTTCAACAGCTCCACGTACTCCTTCATCTTCATCTTCAGGTGCGGCTCATTGAACTTATAGTTGGAAGAAATAGGACGGTTATCGAACAGGGGCACCGTCTTTTCCCCTGCCATCTTCACCATATAATCCAGGTTCCACTTTTCAGTCGCAGGCCAGTCCGAAGTCAGGTTCTCCAGCACCACAGGCTTCTGTGGCTTCACATATTCCTCCAGGAATCTGGCCCTCGTGATCCCGGATTCCCGGGGAATTTCGGCTAAGGTATATTCAGCATCCACTTTCATAAAAATATATTAAGTGCCCTCGAAATACAAATTGAGAATAGAATCAAGAGGCTCGCCCTTTGACAGCCGTTCCTTCAGGAGTTCCTGATGCTCCCGGGGCACCAGGTCCATCAAAGGCTGTTCCACCTCGTAAAAGTGCTTAAAAGCAGCATCTATCTTCTCATCCCATTGCTCGTGATACCGCAGCAGGTCATCAGGATAAACGGTAGTACGTTCCACGCCCTCATCCTTGGCCTGAAAGGGTTCCGTGATATTGAGGTACCCATAATCGTCGGTGAGCTGTTCCCCCGGATGTATGTCCCGGATAGCTATTTCAAAGTCGTAGGCAGTGGAAAGGCAATTGGAATTGAAACTGTGGTTCACATATTTCGCCAGGTCCCAACACATCACATAATGCCCCTCCTTGTTCCTGAAGGTATACTTGTCGACCATTTCCTGGGCTTTTGGATGCATTTTCTCCACTTCTTCAGGGCTGAAAATTGCGTCCAGCTCATCCTGTACCCAGGTCACTGTACCCTTGGGAATAAACCGGGTGGCAACCACCCCGTAGCCGATATCATCATTGATAAACTGAATCTCTGTATCCGGGTGCATCATAGGACTTAAGTTTCCTCCTAAAATAAGAAATTAAGGTTCAGTTTTTCAGAAGAATAAATTAAAAACCTAATTTTATGGAAAACACTCTTTAACCATAAAGGTATCAGATGGAGCTATTACAATTTGGATTGAAGATCGGGGCTGCTTTGCTGGCGGGTTTGCTGATAGGTATTGAGCGGGAACTTCAGAACAAGGATGCAGGACTGAAAACCAATGCCCTGGTATCATTGGGAGCTGCAGTGTTCGTATTGGTTTCCCTCCATTTTGAAGGATCGCCCAATGTAGATCTTACCAGGGTCATTGGACAGGTGGTCACAGGGATCGGTTTTATCGGTGCCGGGGTGATCCTTCACAAAGGCACCACTGTCAGAGGCCTTACTACCGCGGCCACGGTCTGGTGCAGCGCAGGGGCAGGCTGCCTGGCGGGAATAGGGGAATACAGTGAACTTTTTCTCCTGGTCGTGCTGATCGTTATCACCAATGTTTTATTCGGGCTTTTTGAGGATTACATCAGCAGGAAAATGAACAACGGGAAGAACAAGGACGAGCTGGGGGATGAGGACCGGGTGGATGATTAGAATTTTATTCAACTTATTGTTGGTATTCGATATAAAATATTAAGTTTAAATATCGATTAACAATAATCCTAACTTATGAAGCCTCCCATCCTCCTGAAAACCATTCTTGATATCTGTTTTGTCCTGCTGGTATTTACTTATGCTGCCACCTTTATCTATTTTCTACTTGCAGTGTTTTTCGACATTCCCTTAGCCATCGAGATCCACGAAAGAACGATTGAAAATTACACCCCTGCAACCATTGCCCTGCTTCTGGGCGAATTCGTCATCTACGGGGTGTCAATTTATATAATTTATCTCCTGAGAAAGCTGGTACGGAATTTCTTTAAAATGAAATTCTTCACGGAACTTCAGGGGGCATTACTTATACGGATTGGAAAACTCATGGTCCTGACAATAATCGCCGAAGCAGTTTTTAATTTCTTTTCTTCCCTGATATTGACTGGGAAAACCAGATTGGTACTGGAACTTGAACCTTCCTTCAACAACTTTTTTGTCACCATGGCCCTGGGGCTGTTCTTTATTTTCCTGGGAAAACTATTCGAAAATGCGAGGGTCCTGAGGGAAGAACATGATCTGACTGTTTAGGTCATGCTTATTTATACTAAAGACCGGAGTCGGAAATTAGATCTGCGGGAAATTTATCAGGTAGGGTTCACGCGGGGGACGCAGAGGGATCGCGGAGGGCGCAGATAAAACATTTAAGGGGATTTTGGGCAAAAAAAAAGCCGGACGATCTGCCCGGCTTTTATAATTTGAATGCATTAGCTTAATCCGCTAAAACAATAACCTTATTATCCTTCATTTCAACCACTCCGCCTTCAACCTGAAGCGAAAGCACCTTATTGGAAGCATCCTTTTTGAACAGGGGAGAAATTTTCTCCGTCCCTGTTTTGGAATTGGTACCCACCTTAATTACGCCTTTGGTAAGGACCGAAACTATAGGGGCGTGGTTGTTCAGCATCTGAAACTCCCCGTTAATTCCCGGTACGGTTACAGAATCCACTTCTGAACTTAACAGGACGGCTTCCGGGGTCACTATTTCTAAATACATATTTTTCTAGTTAAGAGTTAAGAGTTAAGAGTTACGATTATGAGTTATGATTCCTAACTCTTAACTTGTAACTCATAACTCTTAATTGATCATTATGCTTCCGCCAACATTTTCTCTCCGGCCTCGATGGCTTCCTCGATGGTTCCTTTCAGGTTGAAAGCAGCTTCTGGAAGATGGTCGAGTTCTCCGTCCATGATCATGTTGAAACCTTTGATGGTTTCCTTGATATCTACCAGTACTCCCGGGATACCTGTAAACTGCTCAGCAACGTGGAATGGCTGAGAAAGGAAACGTTGTACACGTCTTGCACGCGATACAGCCAGTTTATCCTCTTCTGAAAGTTCCTCCATCCCAAGAATGGCGATGATATCCTGAAGTTCTTTATAGCGTTGCAGCAACTCTTTTACGCGTTGTGCACAGTTGTAATGGTCAGCTCCCAAAATATCGGCAGTAAGGATCCTTGAAGTGGAATCCAATGGATCCACAGCAGGATAAATACCAAGCTCGGCAATCTTACGAGAAAGTACGGTGGTAGCATCCAGGTGGGCAAATGTAGTTGCCGGTGCCGGATCCGTAAGGTCATCCGCAGGTACGTAAACCGCCTGTACGGAAGTAATAGATCCGTTTTTGGTAGAAGTAATACGCTCCTGCATGGCACCCATCTCGGTTGCCAATGTAGGCTGGTATCCTACCGCTGAAGGCATACGTCCAAGAAGTGCAGACACCTCTGAACCTGCCTGGGTGAAACGGAAGATGTTATCTACGAAGAAAAGCACGTCTTTTCCTTGTCCATCTCCAGCTCCGTCACGGAAGTATTCAGCAATGGTAAGTCCTGAAAGCGCAACACGGGCACGGGCTCCGGGAGGTTCGTTCATCTGTCCGAATACGAAAGTAGCTTTAGAATCTCTCAAAGCAGCTTTGTCTACTTTGGTAAGATCCCATCCACCTGCTTCCATGGAATGCATAAAGTCATCCCCATATCTGATAATTCCGGATTCAAGCATCTCCCTAAGAAGGTCATTCCCTTCACGGGTTCTTTCCCCAACCCCTGCAAATACAGAAAGACCTCCGTGTCCTTTTGCAATGTTGTTGATGAGTTCCTGAATAAGTACGGTTTTACCAACCCCGGCTCCTCCGAACAGACCAATCTTCCCTCCTTTTGCGTAAGGCTCGATAAGGTCGATTACTTTAATTCCGGTGAAAAGGACTTCTGTAGATACAGATAAGTCTTCAAATTTAGGCGCCGGTCTGTGAATTGGAAGTCCATCTTCACCAGCTTTAGGCAGATCCCCGATCCCATCAATAGCATCTCCGATCACGTTGAACAATCTACCATACACATCTTTTCCGATTGGCATCTGTATAGGTGCGCCGGTAGCCACAACCTCAACTCCTCTGGCCAGTCCATCGGTAGAATCCATGGAAACAGTTCTTACGGTGTTCTCACCAACGTGCGACTGAACCTCAAGAACCAATACAGATCCATCTTTTCTAGTAATTTCCAAAGAATCGTAGATCCTTGGCAATTCAGCATTCTCTGCGTTGAACGCTACGTCAACCACAGGGCCGATAACTTGTGCAACTTTACCTGTAACTTTAGACATTATCTAATCCTTTATTGTTTTAATTTTAAAGAGTTAAAAGAGAACAGCTAACGAGCCTGAAATGCCTGAAAACCACAGCTCCCTTTTTCAGGTCGCAAAGATAGTTTATTTATACAGAAATAAATACCCCAAAAAGAACTTTTTTAGGAGGCTTTTTCCGGCAGGAATTTCTCGAGGCAAGTCATAGAAGAACTAGGACTATCACCCAATCATTTGCGACTCATTCGCGGGTCATTTGCGAGTCATCTGCGAGTCATCTGCGACTTGAACCCGCAAATGACTCGGAAATATCTCGGCAATATTTCGGAAATGATTCAGGGCAGCTGCGGTTCTGAATCAGGCTCTTATCCCATTCAACAGGACCCCGATTTATATTTAGTGCAAAAGAAAAGGCCCTGAAGACAAACTGTCTTTCAGGACCTTATATATTTATTCTTGTAAGATTTCTACTCCACCGTAACCGACTTGGCCAGGTTTCTTGGCTGATCTACATTTTTCCCTAGCATTACCGCTATATGGTAAGAAAGCAATTGCAAGGGAATGGTTGTCAATAAAGGCGTCAGCGACTCAATGGTATCAGGTACTTCGATCACATAATCGGCAAGTTCCCGAACGCTGGTATCGCCTTCTGTAACAATTCCGATGATCTTCCCCTGACGGGATTTGATCTCCTGGATGTTACTCACTACCTTTTCGTAATGCCCGTTTCTGGTGGCAATCACCACTACCGGCATCTGCTCATCAATAAGGGCGATGGGCCCGTGCTTCATTTCAGCAGCAGGATAACCTTCGGCGTGGATATAGGAAATCTCCTTCAGTTTTAAGGCTCCTTCCAGCGCAACAGGGAAGTTATATCCTCTCCCCAGGTACAGGCAGTTCCTTGCGTCCTTGTATTTGAACGCCACCTTCTGAATGTGTTCATTTGAAAGGAGCGCAACCTCTATTTTCTGAGGAATGGTTTCCAGCTCCTGCAAATGCATGTGGAAATCGGATTTTGAAATGGTCCCTTTTGCCTTGGCTATTTTCAGGGCTATCAAAGTAAGTACGGTGATCTGGGTGGTAAAGGCTTTGGTAGAAGCCACCCCGATTTCAGGACCGGCATGGGTATAGGCCCCGGCATGGGTTTCCCTTGAAATAGAGGAACCAACGACGTTACATACCCCGAAAACAAAAGCTCCTTTTTCCTTGGCAAGTTTAATGGCAGCCATGGTATCGGCCGTCTCCCCACTCTGGGAAATGGCAATTACCAGATCTTCCTGTGTAATTATCGGATTCCTGTACCTGAATTCTGAAGCATATTCCACTTCCACGGGAATCCGGGTAAGGTCTTCGAAAATATATTCAGCAACAAGGCCGGCATGCCATGAGGTCCCGCAGGCCACAACGATGATCCTTTTTGCGTTCAGAAAACGCTCCAGGTGCTCATCCACCCCTGCCATGCTGATGATGCCTTCATCAACCAGCAGTCTTCCTCTGTAAGTATCTGTTATTGCATTCGGCTGCTCGTATATCTCCTTCAGCATAAAGTGATCGAAACCGCCTTTCTCAATCTGCTCCAGGTTCAGCTGCAGCTCCTGGATGTAAGGATCGACCATGCTGTCGTCCTGGATCTTGCGCACCTTCACCCCTTTGGTCCTTCTCACCACCGCCATTTCGCCATCCTCAAGATAGATCACGTTGTTGGTGAATTCGATGAAAGGAGAAGCATCGGAGGCGATGAAAAATTCTTCTTTCCCAACTCCAATTGCCAGTGGACTTCCCAGACGGGCCACCACCAGTTCGTTGGGTTTTCTCTTATCAAAAACAGCAATGGCATAAGCCCCTACTGTCTGGTTTAAAGCGATCTGCACCGCTTTTCCCAGTTTCACGTCCTCCTTCTGGATCACGTCTTCAATAAGGTTTACCAATACCTCCGTATCAGTATCCGAATGAAAAGTATAACCCCTGGAGGTAAGCTCTTTTTTTAAAGACTCGTAATTTTCAATGATCCCGTTGTGAATGATCGCCAGGTTCCCCGAATTAGACAGGTGGGGGTGCGAATTCACATCATTTGGCACCCCGTGGGTGGCCCAGCGGGTATGACCGATTCCTATGGTCCCTGAAGTATCCACTTCATTTTCAAACTTCTCCTTCAGGTCGGCAACCTTGCCTTTGGTCTTGCAGAGTTTCAGGTCCGCCCCGTCATACAGGGCAATCCCTGCGCTGTCATAACCGCGGTATTCCAGCCTCTGCAGCCCCTTCAACACTAT
>CAMPJY010000110.1 GCA_946887025.1 uncultured Salinimicrobium sp. | reverse complement strand
ATCAATTCCTCTCCGGCCGGAACCTGAAGGCTGCGGGGAAAGCGTTTTTGATCTGTTGTAAGGCCCTGTCGGCTTCCAGGCTGTTGCGGAAATTACCTACCCACACCTTGTAATTGGGGGTGTCGTATATGATGGTGGACGTCCATTGAGTATATTGGTTTCTGAAATCCTTCAGGACATTGCTTGCGCCATTATTGTCCCCGGAGAAGATCTGTATCCTGTATCGGTCGCCTAATTTGTTGGCTTTGGTCATGTCGGTTTTGATCTCCAGTAAATTCGGAATAATGGAATCCTGCTGGATGTTCACTCTACCCTGCTGTGCAAATCCCGAAAAGGCGATCCCAAGTACAAGGGCAGCCGTCATGACAATCTTTTTTCTGTTCAAAGCTTTCTGGTTTAAATTTCTGAGTAACAAAAATATAACAATATCTTTCAAAATGGGCTTTCGCAATTATTTAGAACAATTATAAATTAACCCATAACGCTCACCTTAGATTCTTCAAATCGACTTTAAGTATTACTTTTGTCGGTAAATTTTCAGGTACGATATTTTTAAGTTTTTACTGGTTTTATACAGAAAAAACCGTACCAAACTCAAGACGTTAATTCAACTTATAATATGAAAAAGGTGAAATTCCGCCGTTCAGCCGCTCGAGTACTGTTTCTAAGTGTATCATTATTTCTTTCTATTACAACTGTCGGACTATCCCAGGATGCTCCAGATGCCGAAACGCAGGCGGTTCAGGAGGAAGCCGGCCTCGAAGAGGCTGCACAGGAAGCTGCTCCCACAGGGGGGGATGCGGCAGCTGGAAAGGAAATATTCAATTCGCTTTGTGCTGCCTGCCATAAACTGGACAATGCTTCCATTGGTCCTGCTCTAAGAGGGGTGACCGACAGAAGGGATAGCCAATGGCTGCACGAGTGGATCAAGAACAGTCCGGGAATGGTAGCTTCGGGTGACGCCACTGCGGTTGCTCTGTATGAGGAATACAATCAGGTGGCCATGCCTCCTTTCCCTCAGTTGACAGACGCTGACATCGATAACGTCCTTGCATATGTAAGTCAGCCGAAAGCAGAGCCTCAGGCCCAGGCCGGTGGTGATGCAACTGCAGCTGCCGGGGGTGGCGGAGCCGGAGTTTCCACAGAGATCGTTCTTGGGATTCTTGCTTTTGTGCTTCTTATGCTGTTGGCCATCCTGGTTTTGGTGAACAGAACCCTTAGAAGGTTTGCGGTGGCCAGCGGAGTGGAACTACCTGAAACTCCAAAAAGAAAACCAATCTGGAAATCATTTGTTGAAAACCAGTTCCTTGTGCTGGTATCTTCAGTGATCCTGTTGCTTATCGGTTCGTATTTCATATTCGGATACCTGATGCAGGTAGGGGTGGACCAGGGATATCAGCCTGTCCAGCCTATCCACTTCTCACATAAAATTCACGCCGGAGATAACCAGATCGACTGTAAGTTCTGTCACTCTTCCGCAAGGGTATCTCAGACTTCCGGGATTCCATCCCTGAATGTTTGTATGAACTGTCATAAATCTATAGGTGAGGTGGCCGAGGCTACCGCTACAGAAGAGTACAGCAAGGAATTCTACGACGGAGAAATTCAGAAATTATACGCAGCCACCGGCTGGGATCCTGCAACTCAATCTTATTCAGGAGAAACGGAACCGGTGAAGTGGGTGAGAATCCACAATTTACCTGACTTCGCATACTTCAACCACTCGCAGCACGTAGAGGTTGGTGGTATCGCCTGTCAGACCTGTCATGGTCCGGTTGAAGAAATGGAGATCATGTACCAGAATGCTCCGCTTACCATGGGCTGGTGTATTAACTGTCACCAGGAAACCAATGTTAAGACGGTTGGGAATGAGTATTACGAGAAAATCCACGAGGAGCTTTCGAAGAAATATGGAGTGGAAGAATTAACTGTTGCCCAAATGGGCGGAATCGAGTGTGCCAAGTGCCACTATTAATTAATAAGAAGTAATTTTATATATATGTCATCTAACAAAAGATACTGGCAAAGTGTTGAAGAGCTGAAACCATCAAGCTCAATTGTAGAGACGCTCCAGCACAAGGAATTTGCAGAGGAAATACCTACGGATGAATTCTTGGGAGATAAGGAATCTCTTGAAAATTCTACCACTTCGCGCAGGGACTTTCTTAAGTACGTCGGTTTTTCCACCGCAGCGGCTTCTTTGGCGGCCTGTGAGGGGCCGGTGATGAAATCCATTCCTTATGTGGTTCAGCCTGAAAGGATCGTTCCAGGGGTAGCCAATTATTACGCTACCACCATGGCCGATGGATTCGACTTCGCCGGGGTGCTGGTGAAGACCCGTGAAGGTCGACCTATTAAAATTGAAGTAAACAATATGGCAGAGACCGGGTCAGGGGCACGTGTGCAGGCTTCGGTTCTTTCCTTATATGACAATAAAAGGGTAAAACGCCCTCAGGCTGATGGTAAAGCCATCTCCTGGGAACAGTTTGACAAAGAAGTTCAGGCAGGACTGAACAATGCCTCCGGGGATATCGTGCTGCTTACCCATACGTTTGCCAGTCCTTCGACTACCAAACTTATCAATGAATTTGCACAGAAGTATTCCAACGTTCGTCACGTGGTCTACGATTCTGTATCAGAAGACCATGCGCTGAACGCTTATCAGTCGAAATACGGGGTTAGGGCACTTCCTAACTATGATTTCGAAAAAGCGGAGACCATAGTGTCTGTAGGAGCTGATTTCCTCGGAGACTGGGTAGGTCGTGGAAGTGATGCGCAATATGCCAAGGGAAGAATTCCTGTTGATGGAAAAATGTCCCGTCACGTACAGTTCGAAGGGAACATGACCCTGACAGGATCCAATGCTGATAAAAGGGTTCCTGTAACTCCATCTCAGCAGAGGGCAGTTCTTTCTGCCATTCATGGGCAAATCGTTGGTGGATCTTCTTCCGGAGAACTTCCTGGAAATGTACAGGATGCTGTAGATAAAGCAGTGGCTCAATTGAAGAGATCAGGAAGCAGAGCTTTAGTTGTTTCAGGAATTCCTGATGATGCGGCTCAATCCATGGTACTTTCCATCAATGAAGCTCTTGGAAGCGAAGTTATGGATGCTGAAAATCCTGTAATGCTTCGTCAGGGTAACGCTGCAGAAGTACAGCAGGTAATCGCTGACATGAATGCTGGGCAGGTTGGTGCCTTATTAATGGTGGGCGTGAATCCGGCCTATAGTTTGCCGAATGCCGACGAATTTGTTGAAGGTCTTAAGAAAGTAGACCTGACAGTTTCTTTCTCACAGAAAGTGGATGAAACTGCCAAGCTTTGTAAATATGTTGGTGCCATTCCTCATTATCTGGAGAGCTGGGGGGATGTGCAGTTCAGCAAGAAGAAATATACCCTGATGCAACCGACCATCAAACCTTTGTTTGATACCCGACAGTTTCAGGATACTTTACTGAGATGGACTGATAACTCTCAGTCATACTACGAATACCTTAAAAATACCTGGTCATCTGCAGGAGTTTCCTGGAACGAAGCCCTTCATGACGGTTCATTTGAAGCTACAGAGCCAGCCGGTGCTGCGCCTCTTCAGAATGCTGCTGCCGCGGCTACTGCTTCAACAACTACTTCAACTGAAGGTACTACTGCAACCACAACTTCTTCTGGAAGAATTGCAGCTCTGGAAGGGGAAGGGGATTTTGAACTTGAATTATATACCTCTGTTGGACTGGGAGACGGTCAGCAGGCAAATAACCCATGGCTTCAGGAATTCCCTGATCCAATTACCAGGGCTTCCTGGGATAACTATCTTAAGATTTCCAGGGCCGATGCTGAGGCATTAGGTCTTGAAAACCGCCACACCTCCAATGGAGCCTTGAACGGAAGTTACGTAAACCTGAAAGTAGGGGATACCGTGCTTCAGAACGTTCCTGTGTATATCCAGCCCGGACAAGCCAGAGGATCGGTTTCCTTAGCCTTAGGTTACGGAAAGAAAGAGGCAATCCAGAGAGAAATGCAGGTTGGGGTGAATGCTTATCCGCTGTACAAGGATTTCAACTCCACTCAGAAAGTCAGCATAGAGAAAGCTGGAGGAGAGCACGAATTTGCTTGTCTTCAGTTACACAATACCTTGATGGGTAGGGGAGACATCATCAAGGAAACCACCCTTGAGATCTTCAATACCAAAGATGTTCATTTCTGGAACAAAATGCCAGAAGTTTCCCTGAATCACATTGAAACTCCGGTAACATCTCCTGATGTGGATCTGTGGAACGGATTTGATCGCTCTATCGGGCACCATTTCAACATGTCCATCGACCTTAACGCCTGTACCGGATGTGGGGCCTGCGTTATTGCTTGTCACGCAGAGAACAACGTTCCTGTTGTAGGAAAAGAAGAAGTACGTAAGTACAGGGATATGCACTGGTTGCGTATCGACAGATATTATTCTTCTGAAGAAACTTTCGCTGGGGATATCGAAAAGAAAGAAACCATGTCAGGTCTTGGGGAATCCCTAAGTCAGTTTGGGGAAATGGAGCACGCTGCAGACAACCCTCAGGTGGTATTCCAGCCTGTAATGTGTCAGCACTGTAACCATGCACCTTGTGAGACTGTATGTCCGGTTGCTGCGACCATGCACGGGCGTCAGGGACAAAACCAAATGGTTTATAACCGTTGTGTGGGTACGCGTTACTGTGCCAACAACTGTCCTTATAAAGTTCGTAGGTTCAACTGGTTCCTATACAACAAGAATGACGAGTTCGATTACAACATGAACAATGATCTGGGCCGTATGGTGCTGAATCCTGATGTAACGGTTCGTTCCAGAGGGGTGATGGAGAAATGTTCTCTTTGTATCCAAAGAACACAGAAAACCATCCTTGATGCGAAACGTGAAGGAAGGGCTATTGAAGACGGAGAATTCCAGACCGCTTGTTCCCTTGCCTGTGATAAAGGAGCCATTGTGTTTGGAGATGTGAATGACGAGAGCAGCCTGATCAAGAGCAAAAAAGAAGATGAAAGAATGTACCACATGTTGGAGTACTTGGGAACCAAGCCTAATGTGATGTATCAGACCAAAGTCAGAAACACTTCAGAAGCATAATTTTAGTTAGTAAAGAATCAATTATAGAAGGATATGTCTCATTACGAAGCACCTATACGAAAACCTTTAATAACCGGGGATAAAACCTATCACGATGTGACTGTTGATGTGGCAGCACCGGTTGAAGGAAGGGCCAATAAACAGTGGTGGATAGTTTTTTCCATCGCTCTTATCGCCTTTCTTTGGGGGTTGGGTTGTATAATTTATACCGTTTCTACCGGAATTGGAGTCTGGGGTCTTAACCGAACTGTAGGTTGGGCCTGGGATATCACCAACTTCGTCTGGTGGGTAGGTATCGGGCACGCGGGAACCCTGATTTCCGCCGTACTTTTGCTTTTCCGCCAGAAATGGAGAATGGCTATTAACCGTTCTGCGGAAGCCATGACCATTTTCTCGGTAGTACAGGCTGGTCTTTTCCCGATCATTCACATGGGTCGCCCATGGCTGGCTTATTGGGTGGTGCCAATCCCAAACCAGTTTGGATCACTATGGGTGAACTTCAACTCTCCTCTGCTTTGGGACGTATTTGCGATCTCTACCTATCTTTCCGTATCTCTTGTATTCTGGTGGACAGGATTGCTGCCTGACTTCGCGATGATCCGCGACAGGGCCGTAAAACCTTTTCAGAAGAGAATATACAGCATCCTGAGTTTCGGATGGAGTGGACGTGCCAAGGACTGGCAGCGTTTTGAGGAAGTATCCCTTGTACTTGCAGGACTTGCAACTCCGCTGGTACTTTCGGTACACACCATTGTATCCATGGACTTTGCTACCTCGGTAATTCCGGGATGGCATACCACCATCTTCCCTCCATACTTTGTGGCAGGAGCTATCTTCTCTGGATTTGCAATGGTAAATACCTTGCTTATCATCATGAGAAAGGTTTCAAACTTAGAAAACTACATTACCATCCAGCATATCGAGCTGATGAACATCGTGATCATGATCACGGGATCTATCGTAGGGGTGGCATATATTACTGAACTTGTTATCGCATGGTATTCAGGAGTTGAATACGAACAGTATGCATTCCTTAACAGGGCTACCGGACCTTACTGGTGGGCGTACTGGGCGATGATGACCTGTAACGTGTTCTCGCCACAGTTCATGTGGTTCAAGAAACTGCGTACCAGCATCATGTTCTCCTTCTTTATCTCCATTGTAGTAAACATCGGGATGTGGTTTGAGCGTTTCGTGATCATCGTGACCTCGCTTCACAGGGATTACCTTCCATCTTCATGGACCATGTTCTCCCCAACCTTTGTTGATATCGGGATCTTTATCGGAACCATCGGATTCTTCTTTGTATTGTTCCTGTTGTATGCAAGAACCTTCCCGGTAATTGCACAGGCAGAGGTGAAGACCATCCTGAAATCGTCAGGAGAGAAGTACAAGAAATTAAGAGCTGAGCACGGAGACCACGTGGATCACTATTCCCCGGTGGTAAGAGAGCCGGTGGTGAATTCGGAAGATGGACTTGTGAAAAAAGACAATTCTGATGAAATAAATGAGCACGAGGAAACGGTTAATGCTGAAGGTTTACTGACCTCAGAGGTTGACAGAGATCGTGTTGATGAAATGCTGTCAAGAATTGGCATCTTTGATCCTGCAACTGAAAGTGCCGATGACCTTCAGAAACTAAACGGGGTAGGGCCTTTAATGGAGCAGAGACTTCACCAACTGGGCATCTATACCTATGATCAGGTAAGCAAATTGACTGACGACGATATTAACTTGCTGGATTCTGCTATCGAAAACTTCCCTATAGAAGAAAATCGTGGTGATTGGAGAGTACAGGCAAATCAACTAAAAAACAGATAATAAATGGCATCTAAAGTTATACACGCGATTTATACTGATGACGACCTGCTGTTACAAGCCGTAAAGCAGGTGCGTGAGGCCCGTTATCATATTTCGGAGATCTATACTCCTTTCCCGGTGCATGGGCTGGATAAAGCCATGGGACTGGCTCCCACCAGGATTGCCATTACATCCTTTATCTACGGATTGATCGGTCTTTCCGTGGCTACAGCGATGATGAATTTCATCATGATCGAGGACTGGCCGATGGACATTGGGGGGAAACCAAGTTTTTCCTTCTTCCAGAACATGCCTTCATTCGTGCCAATTATGTTCGAACTTACCGTTTTCTTTGCTGCCCACCTGATGGTGATCACCTTTTACCTGAGAAGCAGACTGTGGCCTTTTAAAACTGCAGAGAATCCGGATTTGAGAACCACCGACGATCACTTTCTAATGGAAGTGGAAGTAGCCAATCATAATGCAGAAGACCTTACCGACTTTTTATACAATACCGGTGCTTCTGAAATTAAATTAATTGATAACAAATAAACCAAATGAAAAGTTTATTTAATACATCTCTATTGTTCATTCTTGCCCTGGGAGCAGTTTCCTGTCAGGATAATTCCCGACCTAACTATCAGTACATGCCCAACATGTATGAGGAGGTAAGTTATGAACCTTACGGATCCTACGATATTTTTGCAGACGGACAGGAAGCCCTTTTACCCGCTGAAGGATCCATTCCCCGTGGATGGATGCCTTATGACTATGAAAACACTCCTGAAGGCTATGAAGCTGCAAAGGCAAACCTTGAGAATCCACTTCCTTATACCGAAGAGAATGTAGCTAAAGGAAAGGCTCTTTATACCATTTATTGCGCCGTTTGCCACGGAGACCAGGGCGATGGGAAAGGCATACTTGCACAACGCGAGAAATTCCTGGGTATCCCTAGCTATGATGACGTTGGAAGGGCCATAACAGAGGGAAGTATTTACCATGTACAGTATTACGGACGGAACGCGATGGGATCCTATGCTTCGCAGACCTCTATCGAAGAGCGATGGCTGATCACCCATTACGTACTGGACCTGAAAGCTCAGCTGGAAGGCGCGGCCCCAAGGGAGTTTGAGTCCGGAGAGGCTGCAACAGAAAATCTTGTTCCTGCGGTAAATGCAGAAAGTGGGATTTTGGAAGGGGAAACTTCTACCGAAGAGGGACAGGTAAATCAAAACGAAGAATAACAGCATCTAGATATAATCAATATGTACACGCTATCCAGTAAATTAAAATTAGTTTCTATCATCTTCATGGTAGTAGGTCTGATAGGCTTGGCTTACGGATTTATTGCCGCACCTTCCTCGATCGAAGAGGTTAAGGAAATGGTGGCTTCTCATGATGATGGTCACGGCGGACCCATCATGGAAGCACATACCCCTGATATGGGGGATGGGGAAGATGCCGACGGCCTGGAGGTTGTCCCTTCAGAACATGAGGCAGAAACTCAGCGTACAGAAGAGGCTGAACACATTACTGCAGAAGGAGCTCACGATGAGGAGCATTACGAGCATCTGCTTCACCAGTTACAGAACAAGCCCTGGGCTGCTATCTATGTGGCTGCTTTCTTTTTCTTCATGATCGCCCTGGGAACCATGGCCTTTTATGCGGTACAATATGCATCACAGGCAGGATGGTCTCCGGTGTTGTTCAGGGTAATGGAGGCTATATCTTATTATCTGATCCCCGGAGGTATTATTATGTTCCTGCTATTGTTACTTTCAGGATTCCACATCAATCACCTGTTCATCTGGATGGATCCGGAGGTAGTGGCAAATGATGAGATCATTCAGGGAAAAACTGCCTACCTGAACGTTCCGTTTTTCCTGCTTAGAGCTGCTATTTACATTGGTGGATGGTGTTTCTTTATGTTCATGATGAGAAGAAACTCCTGGAGACAGGATGAGGCTACTGACAACCTTTGGTTTAAAAAGAACTTTAAACTAGCCGCCGGATTCCTGGTATTCTTCATAGTTACTGAAT
>CAMPJY010000109.1 GCA_946887025.1 uncultured Salinimicrobium sp. | reverse complement strand
TTCGCCAGTTTCGGCGATCGAACTCTCTTCGATCATAAAAGGAGTCTTCATCAGAATCTCCACGGGGTCTGTTATCCCCTCGGTCTCTTTCAAAGTTATCATTGGAATCGTCGTCAAAAGAAACATCACGGCTTCTTCCTTCCCTTCTATAGTCTTCATCATAGGTATCGTCGGGTCTGGTTTCGTAATCCCTGTCCCTGCGATCCCTGTTATCTCTATATTCGGCATCTTCCCGTCTTCTGCGTTCCCGAAGTTCCTCGTCATAACGGTCGCGTTCCCTTCTGTTACTTTCAGGATCGCCAAAACGATCGTAGGATTCCAGCACGATCACCTCGTAATCCCGTTCCACCGGAGTTCCTTTTTCTATCCTTTTGGTTTCGGAAAAAGTCTGATGATCGATTCGATCGGTATAGACATATTTCTTATCTTCATCTATACTGACCAGACCTACGGGAATAATGATATGTTCTTCCCCGTCCTTGTTAATGAATTCGTGTACCTCAGAATTGGCAGGATTGCCATAAGGGTCGTGGTTGGCTTCGATGATGGTTTCATCCACTTCCACATCCAGATAAACCACCTGCTCCCTTACTTTGTTGACCAAAAGGTTGTCAACCTTTCCGATCACCCTGTTGTCTTTATCCTTTACATCCCATCCGCGAACATCGGGATCCTCGCTGGAGACCTTGTAGTCGGAAAGTTCATCGAGGTAATATAGATTTTTTCTTTTCTCTGTCATAACGCTTTTTTTTTGTATTAAACCATTTCGTCCCCATCGGGACTACCAAAATCAGAAAGGAATTATTCAAACCCGGTTGTGGTATCTATTTCGGTGTTGAGAGATGTGGTGTCATTTACTTCCCAGTCCGTGGTATCTTCCTCTGTGTCCCAGGCCGTGGTGTCCTCTACCTGTTCTGTTTGGTTATTCATGTCATCCATGGTGTCATCGACATTGTCATCACTTGCGAAAAACAAGAAATAAAGGATGGCCAGAATGATCAGCACCAGAATGATCCAGGGCCAAACAGGTTTTTTCTTTTCAATTCCAATCTCTGCCATAATAAATGGGTTTTAGTTAGTTGTTTAATTTTTTAAATCAGGAGAATAAATTTACACAAATAAAATACCCATTACTCCAAGTATTGCCTAAAGTATTGTTAATAAACAACTAATATTTAATGAATTACGTTAGTTCAGAGACAATTCCTGCGGAACTGCTATTTTCACTTTCAGAGGGGAAATAGTTGCCTCTACCGTTTTCACTTCCCCGAAGTATTCCCCATCGACCTGAAAGGGCAGGGATTTGGCACATTCTATTTTCGCCTTTTTTGCAGGAAAAATTTCAACAAAATCTTCACTTAAAACTACGTCTTCCTGAAAGGTTTTCAGGATCTGTGGGATATTGAATTTTTTGAATAACAGGATCTCGAACTTCCCGTCATTGAATTTACCTCCGGGATTTATTGTAGCCCCGGTACCATACTTCCGGGCATTGGCAACAGCTAAAAGAAAACCCTGTCGTTCGTGGGTCTGGTCCTCGATGTTAATCCTGAAGTGAAAGGGGAAATCACTCTTCAGTAAAGTCGGAATTGATTGCAGAAAATATCCGAGTTTACCGCGGATGTTCCCTTCTTCATAATTCCGGATCAGTTCAGCATTGAGTCCAATATCGCTTATGTGCAGACAAATCTCTCCGTTTACACTTATGCAGTCAAGATCGACATAATTATTGCCCAGGGCGATTTCAGCCTGCCCCTCGAGGTCTGGAGGCAAATCCAGATTTTCAGCGAGGCCGTTGGCTGATCCGGCAGGGAAAAGACCTATGGGGATGGAAGTTTCCTTAATGATCCCGGCAAGTAATTTAATGGTGCCATCGCCGCCAATAATCAGAACCCGCTCGGGTTGCATCTCGTTAATAATATCCGTAAGCTGTTCCAGATCATTTTTTCCGGAGGTATAGTATAAGGAGAGATCCCGTTTCTCCTGGTCGAACCTTTTTTCCAAATAATCTATGATCTCCGCTTTGTCAATTCCCCCTGAAATTGGGTTTACTACCAGCAGGACCTTTTTATTTGTAGACATTATTCTTTAGCTTGTGCTTAAAAATAATTATTTTGTAGAGTATTCGCTGTTAATGAACTCAAAATATGAAGCTGGACATAAGTTTGTACCGTGGCTATGTGAACGATCAGGAATTAATTGTTTTTGGCCACGTATTCAGTTCCTGGGCTCCGGCTAAATACGAAATTGACAGGAAGGGGTATAAGCACGCCAAATCAGTCATCAAGATGTTTACCATCAATCCCATTAAGAACATCCAGGTGACGCTGCATTTTAAGGATCTGGAAGTGACTACCAAAACCCTGGATGACGGTTATTTCCGATTTTCCATTCCTTACAACGAATATCTCGACAGTGGCTGGCATAAATATTCGGTATCCTGTAAAGTGAATGGGATTGGGATCATAGAACAGGGGGAGCTACTGAAGCCATTTAAAAGCAAGTTGGGGATTATTTCAGATATAGATGACACCTTTCTCATTTCCCACACAAATAACATATTTAAAAAGCTTTATGTGGTCCTGACGAGGAATATTAATAACCGGGAGATCTTTGATGATGTGGTCCCGCATTATCAGGCTCTAAGTCGCTGGGGCATGGAAGAGGAGGGAGCTTTTAATTCCTTTTTCTATGTTTCCAGCAGCGAATGGAATTTATATGAGTTTATCCTTCAATTCACCCGGATGCATGAACTGCCAAAGGCAATAATCAAACTGAAAAAGATCAAAACAGGTCTGGCGGATTTTCTATTTACCGGGAGCGGTTCACATGATCACAAATTTCTGAAGATCAAGGATATCATTTCTTTTTACCCTCAGCTCACTTATGTCTTGATGGGAGACGATTCCCAGCACGATCCTTATCTTTATGAAAGGGTGGTGAAGGTTTTTCCCAAAAGCATAAAAGCCATTTACATCCGGCAGACTTCCAGGAAGAAGAAGAAAGCGGTGAAGGCGACCTTGGCCAATATTGAGGAGCTGAATGTAGCGACCTGCTATTTCAAGGATAGCCATAAAGCTATTAAGCATTCGAAAAAAATTGGGATTGTGTAATGGGGTCACGAATTCACGAATATTATTTATTATTTATTCGTGAATTCGTGGCGAATCACAATTCCCTATCTGAACACCCCTGAAGGAAAGACAATGACGCTCTCGTGACCATTTTCTCCAACTGCTGCCACCCCGAAAAAGAAATTGTCTATAACAATTCCTTCCAACAGGAAATTTTCAACATCCCCGACATACCGGGAGAATTGCCAGACGGGGGAAGTGGTTTCTCTCCAGTAAACTTTGAATCCGACTGCGTTGCTGTCCGGGCTTTTTTCCCATCTCAATTTTGCAGAGGGTTCAACTATTCCACCAATTTCAACTTTCTCAGGAGCAGGGGGAGCCCAGGCCAGGCTGGCCAGATTTATGGCATTAACAGCAGTGAGTTTGGCTGCATAATCAAAATTAACGTGGTCCACCACATCACCATACTCGATCCCATTTTCCGTACGGATATCCTGATGCTGCCAGTTATAATTTTCATGAGCCTCCATAATGCGAATACCCGCAAATCCCAAATCATTGAAAGGTCGATGGTGGCCGCCTCTCCCAAATCGGTCAAGCCTGTAGATCATCATTGGGTTCATATAAGGCATGTATTTTTCAGTAATGTGGTGAACGTATCTTGCCAGTTGCCTGGAAATACCGTCAACCTCTCCGCCATAGAAGCGGCGCATTCTTCGTTCTTCCTCAGTTTCTGTGGGAGGCACCGGTTCTGAAAAGATCCGGAAACTTCTATTGTCAATGACCCCATCGATCCCCTGAATGTTCCCTATCATATCATTGTTGAAGACCCCGATAATATCCCAGCGTTTTTCCTTTGCCATTTTTGCAAATCCCTCCCCTCCAAAAAGACCTTGCTCCTCTCCTGACAGCCCCAGGTAAATTATACTGCTGTCAAATTTGTAATTTGAGAGAACTCTGGCGGCCTCAATGGCTCCCGCCATTCCACTGGCGTTGTCATTTGCGCCGGGGGCATCGGTGGTGAAATCCATTGTATTTGATGCCCTGGAATCAATATCACCGGACATGATGATGTACCTGTTCGGGTATTTGGTCCCTTTTTGAACAGCCACTACATTTACAACCCAGGCATCGTGAGGGACCCTGGAGTTACCTTTTTTGGTTACAAAATCTTTCTGATAGAACACATCCAGACAGTCATCGCAGTTGTCGGATATTTTGTCAAACTCTGATTTGATCCATCTCCTTGCAGCCCCTATTCCCCGAGTGTCTGATATAGTGTCGCTGAAGGTGTTACGAGTGCCAAAGGAGGCTAATTTTCTAATGTCCGCTTCTATCCGATCTGCTGAAACGCTATCGATAATGTCATAGATCCGAAGATCTGCCTGGGGAGGGGCAGTCTGACAGGCTGCTTTAACAGAAAATAGAAGAAGTGGAAGCAGGAGTAATTTATTTCTCATGATGGATTGTTTTCCCAAATTAACTAAATCCAAATTTAACGACACAAAAAAAGCTGCTTTAAATGAATAAAGCAGCTGTTTCTCTTGTGTAAGGAAATTAACTAGTAAATTATTTTCTCATCCCCATCCATGTGGGAATGCATTTCTCTTTTCTTGCCCATGGCTTTATTTTTTACCGAATCGAACTTATGGGAAACATCGTTCATTAGTTCGTTGATCCTGGTCCTGGTTCCATTTACGTATTCATTACTTCTGTCGGCAATTCTTCGTCTGGTGTCTGCTCCTTTTTTAGGTGCAAATAACATTCCTATAGCAGCCCCGGCAACTATTCCGGAAACAACACCTAATGCAATTTTTCCTGTTCTCATCTTTTCCATGTTTTTTGGGTTCATATCAATTAATTTATCATTATCTAAGATACGCCATACCTGAAAAAGAACAGAATTGAGATAGTTAACTTTCATGTAAAATTTGTCGTGCAATTGTTTGTTTTTTAACAGGTTTACATTTGTTTGCTCAATGAGCTTAGAGGGAGACCTGAGTAAATTGTTCCAGCAGTTCCCTGACATTTTCTGTGGCTCTCAGATAGTATTTCGCACTGGTCTTTTTCAACCCCACTTTTACAGAAAGGGTATCGTCCGGAAGTTCTGTAAAAAGATATTCATCTGTCCAGTCGTCCCCGATTGCAAAAATGAAATCGTAATCCTTGTCTTGAAGTATTTTGGTAGCAGCCTTACCTTTATTTACACCGCTGGTCTTTATTTCGAGGACTTTATTTCCCTGTAGCACACTCAGGCCGTGATTGGAGATTAAATCTTTTAAAACATTGGAAAGTTCGTTGGCCCTTAGCTCCCCAAGATCGGGATTGGCTCTTCTGTAATGCCAGGCGAGGGAGTAATTTTTTTCCTCAATAAAGGTCCCGGGAGTACGATCGACGTAAGCTTCCAGGACAGGCCTGATATTTTTCATCCAGTCGCACTTCACATTTTCTGCCAATTGCCAGTCTTCCCCTACGGGTCTCATCCAGACCCCGTGTTCTGAAATAAGATCGACCGGTACATTCTTCCACCAGGACCCAAGTGTTTCTTTATCCCTTCCACTGATCAGGACCACATCCGTATTCTCCATCGAATTTAGTCTTTCGATCATCTCCAGTAACAGGAGGTCTGGTCTGGCGTCCTCAGGTTTGTCAACAAAGTTGACGAGGGTGCCATCGTAATCCAGAAAAAAAATCCTCCGCTTGGCTTCTTTATACTTTTTCAGAAATTCATCCTTCACCTCAGGGGTTATAATTATTGTTTTTAAAGCCTTGGCCGTATTCCTGGTTTCGCGTAGCTGCTCCATAAATTCCCTGGCCCATTTCTCCACACTGTAACGTTTAAGCCGGGTTTGTAAGACAGTATTCCTCTTGACCTGTTCCTCTTTAGGCATTTCAAGAGCTGTTTTTATTGCCTCGACTATTTGTTCAAAATTGTTGGGATTGATAATTAGGGCTTCATTGAGTTCCTGTGCTGCTCCTGCCATTTCACTTAGAATCAGTACGCCTGTTTGATCTGTTCGGGTAGCCAGATATTCTTTTGCCACCAGGTTCATTCCATCCCTGATAGGAGTGATTAAAGCCACATCACTTGCCGTATAAAGGTCAATAAGATTGTCAAATGGCATGGACCTGTAGAAGTACCAGATGGGGGTCCAGTTGATGGTGGCGAATTTTCCATTTATCCTTCCCACAAGCTCATCAATTTCCTTTTTGAGAAGCTGATATTGGGGTACATCCGTCCGGGAAGGTACGGCAAGCATTACAAGCCTTACCTTTTCATGGTATTGGGGGTATTTCTCAAGGAAATATTCATAGGCCCTGATCCTGTTTGCTATTCCTTTGGTATAGTCGAGCCGGTCAATGGATATGATAAGCTGATTGTCAATTCCGGAATCCCGATGAATTTCGAGCTGCTTCTGAAATTCTGAGTTTTTGCTCATGGGCTGCTTTTTCAGGTTTAAGGCAGCATCATAAAATTTGTCGTAATCAATTCCCATGGGAAAGGAATCCACTTTAACTATTCTATGCCCGAGATTGACTTCATTGAAATTTATATCCTTGCGCAGGATCCTGTTGACTGAACGCAAAAAGTGTCGTTCGTAATCGTAGGTATGAAAACCGATAAGGTCGGCTCCCAACATGCCTTCCAGAATTTCCTCGCGCCACGGGAGAGTCCTGAATACCTCATAGGAAGGGAAGGGAATATGGTTGAAAAAACCTATGGAAACCTTCTTGTTCTTTCTTCTGACCAGTTCAGGTAATAATAACAGCTGATAATCGTGGATCCATAGTTCGTCGCCATCGTTCAGGTGTTCAGAAACAACCTCGGCATACTTGGCATTTACTTTTTTATATGCTTCCCAGTGCTGGGGGTCAAATTCCGTGAATTCCATAAAATAGTGGAACAAGGGCCAAATGGTCCTGTTGCTGAAGCCATAATAGAACCCCTGAAGTTCTTCCTCCGTGAGGGATACGGGAATACAATTCTGGGCCCTGGCTTTTTCTTCCACCTGAGGTATCAAGGGTTCAGGAATTTCCTCAGCGGGTACTCCGGTCCATCCTATCCAGATACTGTCTCCCTCATAATGGAAGGATTTCAGGCCTGTCGCAAGGCCGCCGACGCTTGGCGTCACTTCCAGTCCGGTTTCTGAAACGTTAACCTGTAAGGGCAATCGATTGGAAATTATGATTGTTTTAGCCATAGGAATCTTATCTGTCTTCTTGAATTTCCTTAAATTTCGGAATTATCGGATAAGGGAACGACCACTTTAAAAGAACTTTAAGCTTTTATGGACAATTTAGATTATGGCATTATCGGAAATTGTAAGAGTGCTGCTCTGATTTCAAAAACTGGATCCCTGGACTGGTGCTGTCTCCCCAACTTTAATTCTGCCTCAGTTTTCGCAAAACTGCTGGATGAAAACAAAGGGGGAAGTTTCGGTTTCGAAGTGGATGAGTCTTACAAAATTACCCAAAGTTATCTCTGGAATACCAATATTCTCAGGACGGTGTTCAACAATGGCACCGATGCTTTCCAGGTCGTTGACTTTATGCCCCGATACCGGCAGGATGATGGAAGTTATTACAGGCCCCCGGACATTATTCGGTTCGTACGGCTAGTCAGCGGAAAACCAAAATTCAAAGTGGTCTATGATCCTAAGCTGAATTACGCAAAGGAAAAAACTTATAGCGAGAACCATAGGAATTATATTAAGAGCTTTACCCGGGAGGGCAAATATGATTCCCTGTATCTGTATACGGATCTTCCTTTAGATGAGGTCCTCAACAGGGAGGAGATCGAATTGACAAAGGATACTTTTTTTCTTTTAGGCTATCATGAAAAACTGAAGGCCCAGACACTGGCAAGGGCTTACCTGAAATTCCAGCGCACAAAGACCTATTGGATGGACTGGAGCGAAAACACGACCAGGTTTACCCATTACAATGATCAGATCATAAGGAGTGCCCTGGTTCTAAAGGTCCTGAGTTTCGAGAAATCAGGAGCGGTTTTGGCTGCTGCCACCACCTCCTTACCTGAGACCATTGGGGAAGTCAGAAACTGGGATTATCGTTTCTGCTGGATACGTGATGCCTCCATGGTCATAAAAGTCATTGCGGGGCTGGGACATAAAAAGTCGGCCCAGGATTTTCTACAGTTTATCATTGACATTATCCCCGATAAAGATGAGAAAATCCAGATCATGTATGGCATCAATGGTGAAAAGGATCTTACGGAACATATACTTACCCATCTGGATGGTTACAAAGGTTCGAGTCCTGTTCGGATTGGGAATGCGGCCTATGTTCAGAGACAGAACGACATTTACGGGATTCTCATGGAAGTGATTTTTCAGCAGTTTGTACAGTTTGAGACATCCCTCGAGAATAGCGAGGAACTCTGGACCATTGTCCGTGGAATAGTAAGAATCGTGGAGGAACACTGGAAAGAACCCGACAAAGGGATCTGGGAACTGCGCACAGAGGAAAGGCACTTCACCTTTTCAAAGCTGCTCTGCTGGGTGGCCATTGACAGGGCAGTAAAAATTGGAGAAATTCTCAGGAAAGGGGTCAATGACAGTCATTGGAAAGAACTTCGAAAGGAGATATACGAAGATATATACAATAACGGCTGGAATGAGGAGGTGCAGGCCTACACTCAGTCCTATGGTTCGACAGACCTGGATGCCTCAACTCTTTTAATGGAAAATTATGGCTTTATTAAGGCCAGGGATCCAAGATATATAAGTACCGTGAAAGCCACTGAAAGGGAACTCTGTTATAACGGACTTCTCTTCCGTTACAAGAATAAAGACGATTTCGGTTTACCGACTTCTTCTTTCACCATCTGCAGCTTCTGGTTCATTAATAGTCTCTTTAAGATCGGAGAGCAGGAGAAAGCCAAAGAAATGTTCGACAGATTGCTTTCCTATAGCAATCATCTCGGATTATTCAGTGAGGATATAGATTTTGAGACCAAACGACTGCTGGGGAATTTCCCACAGGCTTATTCGCATCTGGCCTTAATTGAAACTGCGGCGAATTTCTCGCAGGGATTGACTGCAGAGGAGCGGCTTTTTGCCATTATTCAGGATGATGATTTTTATTGAGGTCAAGGACGGTTTTAATGGGTTCCCGCAGATTTCGCAGATTTTTATTGAGGGTGAGTAGGAGGAAGCTTTATGTATATTAAGTTCCGGATTTGTTGTCTCCGTTGTGCCGGCTGATCTCTACCCGTGCAAGGGGCAGGCTTTCTGGATAATTGATCTTCAGGA
>CAMPJY010000108.1 GCA_946887025.1 uncultured Salinimicrobium sp. | reverse complement strand
TCCAGATTCAGAAAAACATCCCCGAAATCAAATATTATGGTTTTAATCATTCCTGTAAATTTTTAGACTATCGGTTTGTACGGAAGACTCAGAAACTAGTGTTCCCGAGAATTCCGGTGCCCGTACTCCTTTCCCAAAACGTACATTTCCTGTGAATACCTTGGCTTCATCCCAAATGCCCTCGTCTATAAAACTCTGAAGGGTTTGTCTTCCACCTTCAATAATTACCGACTGTAACCCCTGCTGATACAAAAGATCACAGATCTGCTGGGGCAGGCTCATTTCAAAATCGATCCCCCGTTTTTCTATATTTTCTGAAGAGGGAATCTGTGAAGAACCTCCTTCAGTAAGTACAATTGTCTTTATCTTTCCGTCAAATAAATTGGAAGCCGCCGGGATTCGCTGCTGCCTATCCAGTACGATCCGCACGGGATTGGGCCCATGCCAGCTTCGGGTGGTAAGGCTTGGGTTATCAGCAACTGCCGTATTGGTGCCCACCAGGATGGCCTGCTCCTCGGAACGCCATTTATGGACCAACTGCCGGGAATATGGATTGGTTATCCATATCGGTTTCCTTTCTGTTTGAGATAAATCTTCGGGACTAATAAAACCATCGGCACTTTCCGCCCATTTAAGGATTATGTATGGTCGTTTTTTCGTAACAAAGCTGAAGAACCTTTTGTTAAGCTCCTGGCATTCTTTCTCAAGTATACCGACCATCACCTTGCATCCCGCTGTCATTAATTTCTGAATCCCTCTTCCCGCAACCTGTGAAAACGGGTCCACCGTCCCAATGTAAACTTTTTTAATTCCCGAAGCGATGATGAGGTCGCTGCAAGGAGGGGTCTTCCCGTAATGGCTACAAGGCTCCAGACTTACAAAAATGGAGGCGGAGCTCAATAGACTTTTTTCCCTGACGGAATTGATGGCATTTACTTCAGCATGTGGCTCCCCGGCTTTCCGGTGCCAGCCTTCCCCAATTATTCTGTTATTGTGAACCACGACGCTGCCTACCATAGGATTCGGATAGGTTCTTCCCAAGCCATTTTCCGCGAGTTGCAAACAGCGGTTTATGTATTTTTCATGTATCTTCACGCCTCAAAAATAAGGTTTAATTAACAGAATAATTCTGCGTGAAAATACGTGAAATACAAGAGAAAGACAATCCACAGGTCAAGGAAGTGATAAAGAAGGTACTGGTGGAAATGGGAGTACCCAAGGTTGGAACTGCTTATGAAGATAAGTCCCTGGACGATATGTTCGGCACCTATTCCAGTCCGGGAATGAAATATTTTGTGGTAGAGCACGAGAGGCAGATCATAGGAGGGGCGGGTATAGCGCCTCTGGAGAAGGCCGATCCGGGAATCTGCGAACTGCAGAAGATGTATTTCCTGCCTAGTGCCAGGGGTAAAGGCGTGGGAGCTGAAATGATGAAAACCTGTCTGGAACAGGCTAAACGGGAAGGCTACACCCAATGCTATCTGGAAACCATGCCTTATATGGATAATGCCAGAAAACTCTATGGCCGTAGTGGCTTCAGGGAACTCGAGGCGCCTATGGGAGATACGGGACACTACAATTGTCAGATGTGGATGATCAGGGAGCTTTAGAAGGAATAAATTCCAATTTTTTAAATTCCAAAAATCCAACTTTCAAAGATTAATTTCCAGGAGCTTGAATAAAAATCTGCGATAATCTGCGAAGCAATCTGGGGATCTGCGGGAAAAACTCCAGTCGCAGATCTCTTTCGAAGCTTTTAGTTATTTTTACTGAAGTGCTTTTCCGGGATCACCTTTAACTACGACTTTAATGACAATTAAGGAATTCAGAAATAAATTTTATTCACTTCTTGAAGCCGAGGGACATGAGCCTGGGGAAGTTGTTTCCCTCTTCAGGCTCTTGGGGGAAGGCTTCCTGGGGATGAGTCGGGTGGATATGACCCTGAACCTTAATAAGGAGCTTTCCCGGGTGGAGTTGTCTGCATTGGAGAAGGGTCTCAAAAGACTTCAGAAGCATGAACCTATCCAGTATATCCTGGGGGAAATCGAATTTTTCGGTCTGCCTTTCAAGGTGAACAAAAATGTTTTGATTCCAAGACCCGAAACAGAAGAATTGGTGGAATGGATACTTCAGGATCTTCAGGAAACAGGAAAGGACGAGCCAAGGATCCTGGATATAGGAACGGGAAGCGGCTGTATTGCAGTTTCACTGGCAAAGAACCTTCCCAAGGCTTTGGTGTCAGCTATCGACATTTCAGAAGCTGCACTTGAAACAGCGAAAATGAATGCAGCCCTGAATGGGGTGGAGGTAGGGTTTCTGCAAAAGGATATTTTATCAATGGGAGAATTGACGGAGAAGTACGATTTAATTGTTTCCAACCCTCCGTATGTACGGGAGCTCGAAAAACATGAAATGAAGCCCAATGTGCTTAACAACGAGCCGGAAACAGCGCTTTTCGTGAAAGATGAAAATCCGTTGCTGTTCTACGATAAAATCGCGAAATTAGCTCAGGTGGGGTTGAAGAAAAATGGGGGCTTGTATTTCGAGATAAATCAGTATTTAGGAAAGGAGACTGAGCAATTAATCCGGGAAGCAGGCATGGAAACAGAACTGCGCAAGGATTTTCTGGGGAACTTCAGGATGTTAAAGGGAATTAGATCTCTTCCAAAATCCTAAACTTTGGAATGGCTGTAAGTAAATGAGGATAGCAAAACTCAAAATATACACTTCGAATCTGGAGCAGCAGCTCCAATTTTACCGGCAGGTCATGGAGCTTGAGGTGCTGCAGACCAATGCGGATTCTTTTGAGGTAAAGCTGGGGTTTTCCGTTCTTGAATTTCTGAAAAGGGATAAAGCAACGCCTTATCATATTGCCTTTCATATTGAAGCCAACAAGGAAGAGCAGGCCCTGTCTTGGCTTAAGGAAAGGGTAGGGATACTTACGGATGATGGGAAGGAGATCGTGGACTTTCCCGCCTGGAACGCCCGTTCTGTTTACTTTTACGATGCCGACGAGAACATACTGGAGTTTATTTCCCGGAGACACTGCTATCCCGGGGAAGAGGAAAAGTTTGCCCCGGACTCCATAAAAGGAATTAGTGAGATTGGCCTTGCCACCTCTGAGGTGCAGCGGAATTTTGATTTTCTGAACAGGGAATTCGGATTAAAAAAGTATACTGGAGTTTATGAAGTATTTTGTGCCACCGGCGATGACGAGGGCCTTTTCATTATCATCAATAAAGAGAAGAAAAAATGGTTTCCTGCTGAGGATATGGCCTATGCTTCCCCTTTTGAAATTAATATCAATAGGAATGGCCGAATTTCGGCGCTGTCCTACAATAATGAAAGACTGGAACTTCTATGAATACTGAAAAAAAGATAAAACAGCTCCGGGAGGAACTACACCGTCATAATCACAATTATTATGTGCTGGACAAGCCTGAGATATCGGATTATGATTTCGACAAAAAGCTTGAGGAGCTGCAGGCTTTGGAAGAAAAGCATCCTGAGTTTCACGATCCCAATTCGCCAACGTTGCGGGTTGGGGGTGCGGTGACAAAAACCTTTGCCACCGTAGTTCACGAACACAGAATGTATTCCCTGGCTAACTCCTATTCTAAAGAAGATCTTGAGGACTGGGAGAAGCGTATAAAGAAACAGGTGGATGGGGAAGTGAATTATACCTGCGAACTAAAATACGACGGCGCCTCCATTAGTCTCACTTATGAAAAGGGGGTCTTTGTAAAAGCAGTCACCCGGGGAGATGGTTTTCAGGGCGATGACGTCACCAACAATGTGAGGACCATCCGTTCAGTACCCTTAAAACTTAAGGGTGAATATCCTCAGAAGTTTGAGATTCGTGGGGAGATCGTATTGCCCTTCGAAGGTTTTGCCCACCTTAATGCTGCCCGGGTGGAAGCTGGGGAGGAACCATACGCAAATCCGAGAAATACGGCTTCCGGAAGTTTAAAACTGCAGGACAGTGGGGAAGTGGCAAGGCGTCCCCTGGACTGTCTGGTCTACGGGCTGGTGGGCAGTGGTCTGAATATCAAGACTCAGTATGAAAGTCTGGAGAAGGCGCGAAAATGGGGATTTAAGGTTCCTCCCGAAGCAAGGCTTGCAAAAAATATCGAGGAGGTGCTGGATTTCGTCAATTACTGGGATCTGCATCGGCATGACATGCCTTATGAAACAGATGGGGTGGTGGTTAAGGTGAATAGCCTGCACCAGCAGGAGGAGCTGGGGAATACCGCCAAGGCTCCCAGATGGGCCATTGCATATAAATTTAAGACCGAACAGGTTTCTACCCTTCTGAAGAAGATAACCTACCAGGTCGGCAGAACGGGAGCCATTACCCCTGTTGCTAATTTGAAACCCGTGCTTTTAGGGGGAACAGTAGTAAAAAGGGCCTCGCTTCATAATGCAGATCAGATAGAGAAACTCGATATCAGGGAAGGGGATGAGGTTTATGTGGAAAAAGGAGGGGAGATTATTCCAAAGATCATAGGGGTGGATTTTACCAAGCGAAATCCTGATTCCAATCCTACTGAATACATCACCAACTGTCCCGAATGTGATTCTCCTCTGGTACGAAATGAAGGGGAGGCACAGCACTATTGTCCGAATTACAATGGATGTCCGCCTCAGATCATCGGACGTATCCAGCACTATATTTCCAGGAAAGCCATGGATATTGAAGGTCTGGGGGGAGAAACGGTGACTCTTTTCGTGAATAATGGGCTGGTGAATAATTACGCCGACCTGTATGAACTGAAAAAGGAGCAGATCCTGCCTTTGGAAAGAATGGCTGAAAAGTCGGCGGACAATATCA
The DNA here is from genome assembly GCA_946887025.1 of uncultured Salinimicrobium sp. The sequence continues at coordinate 4,656 of CAMPJY010000108.1, read as the reverse complement.
TCCAGGGCATTGAAAAGTCAAAGGAAATTCCTTTTGAAAGGGTGCTGTTCGCACTGGGAATCCGTTATGTGGGGGAGACGGTGGCCAAAAAACTGGCAAGGCATTTTAAAAGTATAGATTCCATTGTGAACGCCTCAGAAGCTGAACTGGAGGCGGTGGATGAGATAGGGGCCCGAATCGCCATGAGTGTGGTGGAATTTTTTAAATCTTCTGAGAACAGGGAAATAGTCGAGCGCCTAAAAAAATATGGGGTCCAGCTACAGATCTCCGCCGATAAACTGGCCGGCCAGACGGATAAACTGAGCGGCAACACCTTTGTGGTTTCGGGGGTGTTTGCAAAAGTTTCACGAAACGAGCTCAAGAAGCTGATTGAAGATAATGGGGGAAAGGTTTCCAGTTCCATTTCAGCCAAGACAAGCTATGTGGTGGCAGGCGAGAACATGGGGCCCAGCAAACTGGCTAAGGCCGAAAGTCTGGGAGTGAGGATAATTACAGAGGATGAGTTCCTTGAAATGGTCCAGTAATTATTATTCAGATATCGCAAACGGAGCTATCCGACAATAATACTGGTTCCTGAGGCCTCTATATTCTTCTGCTCATCCAGAAAGAAATCAATCCTTCCCAGGTTGATCCCTGCCCAGCCAACCTGGTTGATCAACAGGTTTTTGCCTTCGCTGTTTTTTGCAATTGTGGGTTTGGGTAAGAAGGTATGGGTGTGCCCCCCAATAATAAGATCTATGCCTTTAGTAAGGGCAGCCAGCCTGGTATCGCTGATCCGGTCCCCCTTATAGTCATAGCCAAGGTGAGATAAACAAATAACCAGGTCACATTTTTCTTCATGCCTGAGTTTAGCAACTACATCCTGAGCAACGCCAACAGGATCCAGATATAGGGTTTCCTTGTATAATTTCTTTCCCACCAGGCCTTCCAGCTCTATGCCCAGCCCAAAAATCCCGATCCTGATCCCGTCCCTGGTGAAGACTTTATAAGGTCTGGTGTGCCCATCCAGCACGGTGTTGGAGAAATCGTAATTGGCAGAAAGAAAATCAAATTCGGCATGAGGTAGTTGGGCAAACAATCCGTCGATCCCATTGTCAAAATCGTGGTTCCCAATCGTGGCAGCGTCATATTTGAGTTTGCTCATCAGTTTGAATTCCAGCTCTCCTCCGTAAAAATTGAAGTACGGCGTTCCCTGGAAGATGTCCCCTGCGTCCAGGAGAAGAGTGTTGGGATTTTCCTTCCTTATGGATTCAACCAAAGTATATCTTCGGGCTATCCCACCCAGATTTGGGTAATTGGCATCATCAACGGGGAAGGGATCGATATGCGAATGCACATCATTGGTGTGGAGGATGGTGATCTGCTTCTTTTTCTTTTCAGAAAAAGACATAAGGCCCGTGCTGCCTATGGAAACCAGAGCACCTGCGGCTGCGGTTTGTTTTATGAAGGTCCTTCTTTTCATTTTCTTGTAAACCTTTGGTCAATTTCAGGGGCAATTGTATCATTTTTTCTGAAGTAGTCAATCAACAGGTTCCTTATCTTGTAATCCAGATATTGGGAATCAAGGGCAGCGGAAAAGAAGCTCATATTATCCCCACCCTGAAAAAGGTAATCATTGGTGGCTACATAATAGATCTTGTTCTTATCAATGGGGGCTCCCTTAACAAACGCTTTTTTTATTTCTCCCTTGTCATTTATCCATAGTTCCAGACCTGAAATGGGATGCGCAGTGTTGGCTTCAATAAGGTAATCGATCATTTCCAGAAGGGCCTCTCCCTTCATTTCTGCAACGATCACCTCGTTTTCGAAAGGCATGATCTGGTAGGCGGTGCGGGTGGTAATATCACCTTTGTTGATTGTCGAACGAATGCCGCCAAAATTGAGCAGCACTACATCAATGGAATTCCCTGTACGTTTTTGAAAAACCGGATCCGCGAGTTCCATTACCGCGTCGGCCATCATGTTTCCAATTGCAGTGTTTAGATCCCCTTCCTTCTTGTCCAGGTCTCTTGGAGCATAAGCCAGGATAGAATCCATTTCTTTTGCAATGTGGGCTCTGTAGGGAGCTATGAATTCCTCAATTCGTGTGTCCTCGGGAATGGAATCGGAGACTGTTATTTGGTGCCCCTCTACTTTTTTTATCCCGAGTTCCTGATTTTTACAGGAAAAGAGCAGGAATGGAAGGAGCAGGATGACAAAGATTCGCTTCATTAATATGAAAGGTTTGACTGCAAAAATAGGATTTTATTCTTCCAGTACCGGAGTCTGGCTGAGGTTTGTTGTGGAGTTTTTCCGGCAAAAATAATTCCAATTTTTAATTCTGAAATTTTTCTTAAGTTTATGAACTAGGGAAATTGACCCCTGAGCCTGAACTTATTAAACGGGAATTTGAAAACAAAAAGACTTCTTTTGATCTTGTTCATTGGGTTGGGGATACTATTTGTCATAGGTTCTGCATTTGAGAACAGGCCGCTCCTGATTTCCTCCAATTTAATTCTTGTCCCCGTCCTCCTTCTGTACTACAGGATCATGGCGCAAAAGATCTTTGTACCCGTGGTAGTCGTATTGTCACTCCTGTACATAAGGGATGTGTTCCTGATCTATGATCTCGAAAAATATCTCGGGTATATCTGGAGCTGTTTCGTTCTGGCAATAATTATTCTGTTACTGTGCATGATAACGGGTTACCAAAAATCGAAGGTACATCCCGTGGAAATCCTTTCCTTTCTGATCATGTATGGATTTCTGGCTTTCCTATTCATTACCTTAAGCGACGGAGTCCCCGAGGATAACAGCTTTAAAAAATGGGCAGCCTACAGCTATCTGTTTTTTCTGATGATCCTGATGGGCGGGAGCTTTACGATCTACATATTGAAATCTCATATGGCTTCCCTTTGGTTCATGGTTGCCTCGTCTTCCTTTTTGGTTTCTGAAGTCTCCCTTTTTTTCAAAATTCTCATTTTGGAAGATGTCAGTGTAAATTTTTTCTATCCCTTCTTCCATGTTCTGGCTTACTACAGTTTTGTTGAATTTGGTTTAAAGCGACGACGGACCGGGAGACTTAAGTATTTCTGAGGAAAAATCTCTTTGAAAAAACCAGCCCGTCAATACCTTTGTGTTTTGTAAATACCTACTTTTGGCCGGTGATTTTTTCAGAGTTAAAGTTTAAACTGGCGGGCAGGTATTTTCGTCCCGAAACAGAGGTTCCCGAACTTACGGTCGGTCCCGAGGAAGTGAAAAATATTACTGTGGTTCTTGATTCCAGGGATGCAGACCTTTGTAATAAGTTTTTGGAATTAGGAGCTATTAATGGGCTCTCCGAAACTGACTTTTCAATTATCACCTGTGAAAAGTCAAGGAACGAGGGGTCTGAGGGTTTGAATTTTTCGATATCCGATGTGAGCTGGACAGGGAAAATCAGGAAACAACAGCTTAGGGAATTCTTTGGTCGCAGGCATAATATCATTATTTCATTTTCCAGGAATAACGGTAGGGACCTGGAATTTTTGATCCGGAATTCAAAGGCCGATCTGAAAATAGGGAGAGTAGAAAATGCAGCAGGTATATATGATCTGGAGATTTTTTCCCGTTATGAAGAAGCGGATGTTTTTATTCAAGAAGTAGAAAAATATTTGAGAATTTTAAAATATAAATCCTGATGAACAAGTTTGTGGGTACGGGGGTGGCTTTGGTTACACCTTTTAAGGAGGACCAATCCGTAGATGTGGAGAGCCTTAAGAATTTGGTGAAATACCAGATTGACAACAATATTGACTACCTGGTGGTGTTGGGTACCACAGGGGAGAGTGCGACGCTGAACAAAAAAGAAAAGCAGCTGGTGGTGAAAACCATAGTAGAAGCCAACAAGGGAAGACTCCCTCTGGTCCTGGGAATTGGAGGAAACAATACGGCAGCGCTGGTAGACGAGTTGCAGTCCACAGACCTCTCGGCTTTTGATGCAGTCCTTTCTGTGTCTCCTTATTACAACAAACCCACCCAGGAGGGGATCTACCAGCATTATAAAGCTCTGGCAAGGGTTTCTCCTAAACCCATTATACTTTACAACGTGCCGGGGCGCACCTCTTCCAATATTTTACCTGCCACCGTAAAACGAATTGCTGAGGATTTCAAGAACATCATCGGAATAAAAGAAGCCGCGGGGGATATTGTACAAGCCATGAAGCTGAAGGCCCTTGTGCCCGAAGGTTTCCTGATCATTTCAGGCGATGATATGATCACTCTTCCTATGGTACTGGCAGGGGGACATGGCGTGATTTCAGTAATTGCCCAGGGTTTTCCTTCGGAATTATCACAAATGGTACAACTGGGACTGGAAAGGAAAGTGGATCAGGCCTATGACCTGCATTATAAAATAGCTCCTTCCATAGACATGATATTCTCAGAAGGAAATCCTGCGGGAATAAAAGCCTTACTGAAAAAGAGGAATATCTGTCAGAATGTTCTTAGATTGCCCCTGGTAAAGGCCTCTGAAAAATTGACAGGCGAAATAGAAGATTTTGTCGATGCATTTTAACCAAAGGACCCCTTGCACCACAAAGAAGGCGGCTGTTTCATTAACCTGACAGCCGAAAAACTAAAGTTTTTATAATAAGGCAGAAAAGAGTATTTTTGCCAGATGTTTTTACAAAGAATGAA
>CAMPJY010000107.1 GCA_946887025.1 uncultured Salinimicrobium sp. | reverse complement strand
GCAGTGGAATGGGCCCTGGAGATGGCAAATAATAAAAAAGCAGACCTGTAAGCCGGATTCTGTACTCCACCGGAAGGCGAAGTCCTTATCATTTATCTGAGACCTTTGTTGCCAAAGACCTTTAGCTGCCTACCCTCCGACAACGGACGGGCAATCCTTAAGAGCCGGTATACATGGCATTGCACCGCATAGAGTTTACCTGATTTCACTACAGCATTACCTGTACATCCTTTCTGTTGCACTGGTCCTGACCCTGAAACTGGTTCAGGGCCGGTGGGCGTTACCCACTATGCTGCCCTATGGTGTCCGGACTTTCCTCCACCCGCCTTGCAGCGGGCAGCGATAAGGCGGTCTGCTATTTTATTTCTGCAAAGTTAGGGATAAAACTGAAAGGGTTCACGCAAAGGACGCGGAGGTTGCGCAGAGGACGCAGTTTTTTATAGTTTATTTGCTATTCTGCGGATTCCGTCTTTTAAATGGACCGTATTGAAGTTAATCAATATCCCCAATTTGATTTCCCTGAGTTTGCAATAGGTTAAGGTTTGAGCAAAATGAACGGGAGCAAGGATTTCAACACTCTTCACTTCTACCAGCACCTTATCTTCAACCAACAGGTCAATTTTATATGCTTTTTCCAATAATGTCTCATCATATTTAATTGGGAAGGAAACTTGTGACAATGTTTTATACCCCGCTTTTATCATTTCATATTGTAAACAATTCTCGTATACTGATTCCAAAAGACCGGGCCCAAGTTTAGTATGGATCTTGAATGCCTGTTTTAAAATTTCAGTGGCAATGATATTTTCAAGTTTCTGCTCCATATCAGAAATTTAAATAAAAAAAGCGAAATTATATTTGAAATTATTCTGGAGATTTGATCCTCAGCGACCTCTGCGAAACCCCCGCGACCTCTGCGAGAACTATTGTAACAAGACTGTGGATAAAATAACCCGTTCACCCTCAAATTTCGGCAGGGTATTTTTATATTTGTCACTTAAATCATTTCAATGGAGCATTTTGTAGTATCGGCGCGGAAATACCGCCCCCAGTCTTTTAAGGATGTGGTAGGGCAACAGGCAATTACCAACACCCTGCTCAATGCCATTGAAAATAATCATCTGGCGCAGGGGCTTCTGTTCACAGGCCCACGAGGGGTAGGCAAAACCACCTGTGCCCGTATCCTTGCAAAGAAGATCAACCAGCAGGCTACTGAAAATCCGGAGGAGGATTTTGCCTTCAATATTTTTGAACTGGATGCCGCTTCGAACAACTCCGTTGACGACATCAGAAATCTTATCGATCAGGTCCGTATCCCCCCTCAGGTAGGAAAATATAAGGTCTATATCATTGATGAGGTGCACATGCTCTCGCAGGCAGCTTTCAATGCCTTTCTGAAAACTTTGGAAGAGCCTCCCAAACATGCCATTTTCATTCTTGCAACAACAGAAAAACACAAGATCATTCCCACTATTCTTTCCAGGTGCCAGATCTTTGATTTCAAAAGGATTACTGTAACCGATGCCAAGAGTTATCTGGCCTATATCGCAGAACAGGAAGGGGTGGAAGCAGAAGATGACGCCCTCCACATCATAGCCCAGAAAGCTGATGGGGCCATGAGGGACGCACTTTCAATTTACGATCGGGTGGTGAGCTTCAGCGGTAAGAATCTTACCCGACAGGCAGTCACCGAAAACCTGAACGTGCTCGATTACGACACCTATCTTACTGCAACCGATCTGATCCTCGATAACAACATACCTCAATTGTTCGTCCTGTTCAACGAGATCCTTTCCCACGGCTTTGACGGGCATCATTTTATCGCCGGTCTGGCATCCCATTTCAGGGATCTTCTGGTATGCAGGGACGCCAGGACCATCAACCTGCTGGAGGTTGGGGAAAACACAAAACAGAAATATTACGAGCAGTCGAAAAAAACCTCTCCTGACTTTCTTGTTAAAGGGATCGAACTGGCAAATAGCTGTGACCTTGAATACAAAAACAGTCGAAACCAGAGATTGTTAGTGGAGCTGTGCCTTATGCAACTGGCATCCATCACTTTTGGTGCAGAAAAAAAAAAGACTGACGCCTTTATAATCCCTCCTTCCCATTTTACTCAGGCCCAAGCCCCTACCCCTGCACTTGTCCTGAAAAAGGAGCAGAAAGAGGTGATCACCGAAGAGGAATTTGCCGCAGATAATTCAGCTCCGGCTGTGGAAGCGCAGATTCCTTCCGGAATAAATAAAGAATCCTGCGCTCCTGAAGTATCTCCCATGGCCGCGCCCGTGGCAGAGCAGACCGAAGAAACTGTCGTGGTTGATAGAGAAGTCCAGCAATCCCCAGAGGAAACAGTCAGACCAGCAGTTGAGCCTGCACTAAAACTTGAAAGAGAAAAGGTATCTGGACTTTCACTAAAGAGTATCCGAAAAAAGAAGGAACTCGAAGCTCAACAAAAAGCAGCAGAAGCAGAAGAGCAGGTGGAAAAGAATGAGAGTTTTTCTGAAACCCAGATGCAGGAGGTATGGCGGCAATTTGTAGAGCTTCAGAATGAGAAAGGAGAAAAGATACTCGCCTCCATTATGGAAACCGATACTCCAGTTTTACAAGGAAATAAAATCATCCTTGAACTCCCGAACGAGACCATGAAACTGGAACTGGAAAAGGTCCAGTATTCGCTGATGGGTTTTATAAAGGAAAAATTACAGAACACTCAGGTCTCCCTTGAGATCAAGGTCAACGAGACCATTGCCAAAAAGTATGCCTTCACCCCCATGGAGAAATATGAAAAACTGAGGGAAAAAAACCCTCTGATAGATAAATTGCGTTCCACCTTCGATCTGGATATTTAAATGCTAGGATTAAAACTTCCCACCGACCCCAGATGGGTAAACATAGTTGAGAAAAATATAGAGGAAATTCTTATAGATCACGCCTATTGTGAACAGAAGGCGGCCTCTACCGCCATTTCCTTTATCGTGACCTATCCTGAATATTCTGAACTGGTAACTGCCATGACAGCCCTTGCAAAGGAGGAAATGAGTCATTTCAAAATGGTGCACGACAGGATTCTGGCGAAGGGGTTTACCCTTGGATGGGACAGGAAGGATGCCTACGTTATAGAATTGATGAAGTTTTTCCCCAAAGGCGGCAGCAGATTGAAAAATCTCATCCACAGGCTCCTGTATGCGGCCCTGATTGAAGCCAGAAGCTGTGAAAGATTTCGGTTACTTTCAGAAAATTTAAAAGATGCCGAGCTGGCTGAATTTTACAGGAATCTGATGGTGAGCGAAGCCAACCATTATACCATGTTTCTAAACTTTGCCAGAAAATATGGTAAGCGCGAGGAAGTGGACAAAAAATGGCAGGATCTTTTAGCTTACGAAGCCGAGATAATGAAAAACCTGGGGAACTCAGAGTATATTCATGGATAGGACCTCCCTCAGGTTATAGAGACTGGTTCCTAAATCACTCCCATTAAATATTATCAACCGCTGAAGGGACATGGTTATCCTCCTGGTACAAGGACCTAATAATCCCATCGGCTAGCCCTATTTTCGGGACATAAATTCTTCTTGCACGGGTCCACTTCATGGCAGAAAGGTAGATTCTGGCAGCGGGGACGATCACATCCGCTCGGTCAGGATTAAGATTCAGTTCTGTAATTCGTTCCTCATAAGTAAATGACTGCAGTAACTGGTAATACGAACTGAGATACAGAAAGCTCAACGGTTTCCCATTATTCTTCCCGCTGCTTTTAAAAATGTTGTTGATGTTTCCCCCAGAACCTATAAGGTCGATCTTAGTATATTTTTTGATTACTTCTTTGACCCAGGCCTCCACTTCTTCCCAGGTGCCTTCTGGAACCAATTCATTCAGAAGCCTTACTGTCCCCAGCTTAAATGACCTGGAGGTAATTGTTTTTCCCTGAGAATAAAGAGTAAATTCCGTACTACCCCCACCCACGTCTACATATAAATAGGTTTTGTCGGTTTTGATAAGGGTATGGAGATCGGTGGCAGCAATAATGGCCGCCTCGTCATTACCGTCAATGATTTTAATATCTACCCCCGTTTTTTCCCGTATCCGTTCTGCCACTTCCTCTCCATTGGCAGATTCCCTCATTGCCGAAGTCGCACAAGCTTCAAATCTCTGGATCCGGTGTGATTTCATCAAAAGTTTAAAAGCCTGTATCGTGTCAATCATCCTGATGATGTTTTCTTCGGAAATCCGGTTCTCCTGGAAAACATCAGCTCCCAGACGAATTGGCACCCTGACGAGGGAGGTTTTCTTGAAAATAGGATCTTTCCCTTCCTGTTCGGTAATGGTAGAAATAAGAAGTCTCACGGCATTGGAACCTATATCTATTGCGGCATATTTCTTTTGAGTAATCAAGAGTTATCCTTTTGTAATTTTTCCTGGTAATATTCGTAAAGTGCAAATTGTGATCGCACTGGCTTCTTTTTATTCCGGCGATAAGCATTGTCCTGATCTATGGACAGCACCCGTGCCTTTACATTGTCTCTCCAGCAGATATCAAAAGTATCCAATAGCTCCTGCTGTATCTTTTCATCATAAATGGGACAGGTAATTTCAACCCTGGAATCCAAATTCCTTGTCATCCAGTCCGCAGAGGAAATAAAGATCTTTGGCTCCCCCCCGTTTTCGAAAACCAGCAGCCGCGGATGTTCGAGATATTTGTCGATGATGCTGATAACTTCTATGTTTTCACTCATTCCTTTTATTCCCGGAATAAGGCAGCATATTCCCCTTACGATAAGCTTCATCTTCACTCCTGCCCTGCTGGCTTCGTATAACTTGTCGATCATCTGGTAATCTGAAAGACTGTTGAGTTTCAGTTTTATTCCTGACTTTTTTCCATTTTGGGCATTTTCAATTTCGCAGGAGATCAGTTTTAAAAGGGCGGCCCGGGTGTAATGCGGGGAAACTATAAGATGTTTGTAGCGGTTTATTTTATAATTCACTTCAAAAAAATCAAAGACCTTGTTGACCTCTTTAAGAAGTTCCTGATTATTGGTATAAAGAGTATAATCCGAATAGATCCTTGCTGTGGATTCGTTGAAATTCCCGGTACTAATAAACCCGTATTTCCTTAGTTTATCACCTTCCTCCCGCTCTATGACACAAGCCTTGCAATGGACCTTTAATCCTTTAACGCCAAAAATAAGGTTCACCCCTTCCTTCTGCATTTGTTCAGCATAATGAATGTTGGCAACTTCGTCAAAACGGGCCTGTATTTCAATTTGAACTGTAACACGTTTCCCATTCTTAACAGCGTTAATGAGAGAACTGGCGATATGGGATATCTTGGCCAGCCGATAGATTGTGATTTTTATCGATTTTACTTTGGGATCCAGGGCAGCTTCCCTTAGGAACTTCACTGTGTACTGGAACGCCTGATAAGGAGTATGCAGCAGGAAATCACGTTTAGCGATTTCTTTCAACAGACTCTTCTGAAGAATCAAACCTGGAATTGCCAATGGTTCGTATGCCTTATAAAGCAGGTCTTCTTTTCCAAGGCTTGGGAAATTCATATAATCCCTGCGGTTGTGATATCGTCCACCCGGAATAATACTGTCCGTGGCATCAATTCCCATCTTCTGCATTAAGTACTGAAGCGTATCCTCTTCAATATTCATGTCGTAAACAAACCTTACCGGCTCTCCCTCGATCCTGTCCTGCACACTGGCGGATATCTTCTCAATGAAGGTTTTGGTAAGGTCGCTGTCAATGTCCAGTTCGGCGTCCCTGGTGATCTTGATCATGTGGGCAGTCACGCTTTCATACTCGAAAATATTAAAGATGGAATGCAGGTGATACCTTATAAGATCATCCAGAAGGATGACATATTGCTTGTCCCCTTCCTTGGGCAGCACGACAAATCTTTCGATACTCCTCGGAATTTCAATCAGCACATACTTCTTTTCCTTTATGGGTCTCTCCACTACCCTTGAACTATCCCTGTTCTGAACAGGCTCATTCATGACCATTTTTACTGCCAGATATGCAGCACTATCCTTGAGACGGGGCAATTCGGCAAGATCATTCAGAATAATGGTAACCAGAGCCGGACTTACATGCTGCAGGAAAAACATCCGAAGAAATGATTGTTGGGATTTTAAAACCTGTTTCTCATTGATGATGTAAACATTATGTTTTTCCAGTCTTTTGTGGATGGAATCAAGAATCTTCAGGCTTTCGCTCTGCTGATCGATTACTATTTGAGTGATCTGTTCAAGTAGTGTACTAGCCTTTACCCCTCCCAGTACACTTTTCCCTCCTTTACCAGCCAGGTCAATCCGTTTGATTGTGGCGTAGCGGACTTTAAAGAATTCGTCCAGGTTATTGGAAAAAATTCCAAGAAAACGCAACCTTTCTATTAGGGGAACAGTTTTATCGGCGGCTTCCTGAAGAACTCTGGCATTAAACTGAAGCCAACTGATCTCTCTGTTGATGTACTGGTTCTGCATATTTAAAGCTGCTTCGGAAATAAATTAAAAAGTGTTTTGCCTTTACCCAAATTGCGCCAGGAATCTGAATCAAATTCAATAACGGCAAGGCCGGTAGTGGGAATATTATCGAAAATCTCATTCCCGAGAGTATTGACCGCTTCGGTAATGGCGGGATTATGACCAAAGACTATTAACTGATCAACAGAATCTTCACATGAGGCAATAATCTTTAAAAGCTTTTGATCATCAAAGGTGTATAGGTCTTCCTTTACGAAAAAATCTTCTTCTGGAATATTCAGCTCTCTTTTAAAAACTTTTGCAGTCTCCAGAGCACGCGCCGCATGGCTCGACCAAAGTATTGCCGGTTTTGAATAAAACTTCCGGAATGCCTGAATTACTTTTTCCGCATCCGAAAAAGCCCTTTTTTTCAAGGGTCGCTGTGCATCCGGCACCTCATGTTTCCAGGAGGATTTACCATGTCTGACTAAAATCAGTTTTTTCATATCTTAAGGTGCGAGTCTTTCAATTTTCCAATCCATTTCATTTTCCTTGCTAAAGCAGATCCTGTCATGAAGCCGATTGGGGCGCCCCTGCCAGAATTCGAATTCAATGGGATATACTTTATATCCTCCCCAATGCGGAGGTTTTGGAATAGGTTTGTTGGCATATTCCCCTTCCAGGGCTTTTAACCGTTTTTCAAGATAGTCACGGGAAGGGATAACGCTGCTTTGTTCTGAAGCCCAGGCCCCTAGCTGGCTTCCCCGGGGACGGGAGTGAAAGTAGAAATTTGAATCCTCTTCCGATGTCTTTTTGGCTGTCCCTTTAATAATTACCTGCCGCTCAGATTTAGGCCAGAAAAAGGAAAGACATATTTTGGGGTTGGCTTCCAGAGCTTTCCCTTTGTCGGACCAGTAATTAGTATAAAAGACAAAACCATTCTGGTCATACTCCTTTAAGAGAACAATCCGGGATTTAGGAAATCCGTCAGCTCCGATAGTGGAGACAGTCATGGTATTCACCTCCTCCACTTCTCTGCTGGCTTCCACCTCCTTTAACCAAATATTAAAAAGATCAAAAGGATTCTTCTGGATTTCCTCCTCGAGAAGCTGATGTTTTTCATAGGATTTACGATACGCGTGGAGTTTTTCTTTCATCACTGCAATTTACTGATTTTAGTCAAAAGATAACAGGAGCCAGCTAATAAATACCGGAGCCATTTGTAGGAGGTAATTGGTTTATAGGTGTAGAAATTTAAAGCTTCACCACCTCCTGGTCCCTTAATCAGAAAACCTAATTTTTTAATAAACTGGCAACAGAAAATCAAGGGTTTTCCCTAACAGAAAATGCTTTCGAAAACCTTTACGTTGGAAGAGAAGTCCTCGATAGGAAGGGTAGTAAGAAACTGTACTTGTGTAGTTTGTCTGTAAAATCAGACATTACATCTAAAAAATGGAAAAAAAGTTTTTTTAACAGAATTTAGAAATAAATTTACCTCAGAATTTAACATTAAAAGCCCCTAAATAATCCAGGATAGCCCCCAAAGAGATTATGGATTATGTAAGAAAGAAATCTGAATTATCCTTCCCTAAAGGGTAATGTGACTTAACCTGAATAACGAGAATAAACATAAAAATACATCGAAAAGTTCTTCCACCCCCGGGAAAGATGAAGTAGGTGACAACAATTCAAACATTATAACTATGATTTGGAAAACTACGCTTGATTTAAAAATCCGGCTTACCGAAAATGTGAAAAGTTCTTTTCACACAAAAGGGTATTTGTTTTTAGGAAGAAAATCTGCCCTTTCATTGCTTGTGCTGCTTATGGCAACCTTTAATCTTGTAGCGCAAACTGCACAAGGTGTAATTGACGGGGATGACTGTATTAACTTTAGTAGCTGCCCTGAAGACCAGTCCCTTTGTGCCACTGATTACGAAAACGGGGAGTTGGGCGCTTATGTTGACTGGACTTCTCCTGTCATTACCCAATCCTGTACAGGAAATGGTCAAGAGGGGAATTTTCAGATGTTGTTTGAATTGAACGAACAACTTTTATCTGAGGAATGTTGGTCATTTAACTGGATTTCCAGAGTTGGAGGAAATGGTGGACATGTCAAGTTATTTTCAGGAAGCGACGACAGGAAGATAGATAAGTCTTTTATCGTAAGTCCATATTTAATATTAAACGACGGAGCCGAGACTTCTTTTGAAATAAACTATTCAAAACCTAAGGGAAATGAAAGTTATACCTATACCATTCAATTATTTTTAGTTGATGAAAACAATGTTGAAATTCCTAGCAGTGAAGCTATTGTGGTCAATGATCTTCAAAAAGTTTATACCTTCAATGCTAATACGGGTGGGAGCACAGGAATATTTCGTTTAAAATATGTTTTTGAATATACTGGGAATGTACCTTCCAATGCTAATACGGGGGATACAATGATTGCCGTAGATGGTATTCTTAATGAAGATGGTTGCAGTGGAGGGATTGATTTTGCTGTTACTGGTCCTGAAAAAGGATTTTATCCCGTAGGGGTCCATAATTTAGTTTATAAAGCCACCTATACAACAAATTCTGGAGATGTTAAGTATAAAACCTGCTCCTTTGTTGTAACCGTTTCGGCTATGGATGTTGCAATTTCCAATGTTGTCAACGCTGATTGCGGAGTCAATAACGGTTCCTTTACTGCTACTGCAAGCCATATGAACGGGAGCGGGACTGGACCCTATACGTACTCAATCGATGGTATTACATATCAGGATAGCGGAGTTTTCTCTAATTTAGGACCAGGTACTTATACTGTTAATGCAAAAGATTCGAGTGACTGTACCCTGGCCAGCTCTGAAGTTACAATTACACAACCCCTGACCCCGGAATCTCCAGTTGTTTCTGTTCCGGTACAACCAACTTGTGAAACCGGTACTGGTTCTTTTAATGCAACTGAGGTGTCTGGAATGGAATACAGTATTGATGGGATCAATTATTCTTCATCAGGTACTTTTACAGGAGTAACTCCAGGGAATTATAACGTAACCGCAAGGAATGCGGATGGGTGTGTTTCCTCCCCGACTCCAGTCACCATAAATGAACAACCTGGAACCCCAGCTGCTCCTCAAAAACTAAATGATCTTTCCGCCTGTAGTACAGATGTTACCCTTGATGCAAATAACGGTATTTCTACCATCTCTGGAACAACAATTTCCTGGTACAATGCAGAAACAGGAGGTTCATTAATAACAGATCCAACCCTCAATTCATATGGAACAATCACCTATTGGGCAGAAGCTACAAGTGAATTAGGTTGCAAAAGTTCTGCAAGAACTCCTGTAGTTTTAACATTAACCGAAGTTACCGCAACAATCTCTGGCACTTATTTGCTTACCTGTGCAACCACTAGAGTTTCCCTTGATGCTACGGGTACTTCTTCAGGGTCAAATTCTGATTTAGATTATTCCTGGGCCGGTCCTCTTGGTTTTACTTCAGTAAGTGAAGACCCTACGGTCGAGCAACCTGGACTTTATACTCTGACAGTTACCGATCCGGATAACGGATGTTCCAGCACCGCTTCAGTAGTAGTAGATCAGAACATCAATGCA
>CAMPJY010000106.1 GCA_946887025.1 uncultured Salinimicrobium sp. | reverse complement strand
AACTTGAACATTTCGGCGACGAATCTTTTGATGATGAACTTTACTATGCAGTAGACGGAACCTTCAATTATAGTTTTGGTTCCGAAGACGGCTGGCTGGATCCCTTCGTAGGAGTCGGGGGTGGTTATGCCGCAATTGAGGATGATGGCACCGCCGTTCTGGACGGTACCGCAGGATTGAATTTCTGGATCGTGGATAACTTTGCCATTACGCTCCAGACCATGTACAAGCATGCCTTCGGTGATGATTTCAATTCCCACTGGCAGCACAATGCAGGGGTTAAATTTGCCTTTGGGGGCAAGGATACAGACGGGGACGGTATTTACGACAAAGATGATGAATGCCCCGAAGAAGCGGGACTTGAGCAATTCAACGGGTGTCCTGACTCTGATGCCGATGGAATTGAAGACAGACAGGACGACTGTCCTGATCAGGCTGGTTTAGCTGAATTCAACGGTTGCCCTGATTCCGATGGCGATGGAGTAGCAGATCCTCAGGACGAATGTCCAAACGAAGCCGGTCTGGAATCCATGAATGGATGTCCTGATGCCGACGGCGATGGGGTAAGAGATGGTGAAGATGACTGTCCTGACGAAGCCGGAGAGCCTGATAATAACGGATGTCCATGGGAAGATAAAGATAACGATGGTGTCCTTGACAAGGATGATGAGTGCCCGGAAGTAGCAGGTACCGCTGAAAACAACGGATGTCCTGAGCCTACCGTGGAAGTGATCGAGGAACTGAACGAGTATTCAAGAACCATTCTGTTCGACCTTGACAAAGCGACCATTCGACCAGAAAGTCATGAAACGCTGCAGTCTATCGCTGATATCATGCAGGAGTATTCCAATACTGTATTCCATATTGGAGGACACACAGACAGTACTGGTAGTGAAGCTTACAATGAGAAACTTTCCAGAGAGCGTGCAGCTTCCGTCAGGGAATTCCTGATCGGAGCCGGTATCCCTGAGAATCGACTTACCTCTGAAGGATATGGTGAAACCAAACCTATTTCCACTAATAATACCGCTAAAGGTAGACAGGAAAACAGAAGGGTTGAGATCTCCCTGGATAAGGATAAGCAGATGAGAGATGATGCCAACCAGCAACAAACTGATACCACCGATACAGAACAATAGTTAATCGATAGTTCTTTTTTGGAAGACGCCTCGGGAAACCGGGGCGTTTTCTTTTTGTTATTTTGCATTTCGAAGCGCTGCAGGCCCTCCATAAAAGGATAATTCTTATTACTTTTAAAGCATGACATCTTTCATTACCCAAAGCCTCCGGGAACTCCTTTCCCGCAGGCATCCTGTTTCAGATTATACCTTTATTCTCCCCAGCAAGAGGGCCGGATCTTTTCTGATACACGAGCTGGCTTTGCTCTCCTCAGGCGCCATGTTTGCGCCTAAGGTCCTCAGTATAGAGGATTTCGCGGAGGAGATGTCAGGGCTGAAAGCCATTGACAATACCTCCGCAATTTTTGAATTCTATTCCGCCTATCTGGCCTGCACCCCCAAAGAGCAGGTGGAGAATTTTGAGACCTTCTCCTCCTGGGCCCAGACCCTTCTGTATGATTTTAATGAGATCGACCGCTACCTGATAGATTATAAACCTTTCTTCGATTACCTGTCGAATATCCAGGAAATAAACCACTGGTATCTGCAGGAGGAAAGGACTCCCTTAATGGAAAATTATCTCTCCTTCTGGAGAAAGCTGCCCGAATATTATGAGCAGCTGAAGCGGGAACTGGAGCATAAGAATATGGCCTACCAGGGGATGGTTTATCGGGTGGCTTCGGAAAAAGTGGAGGAATATATGCAACAGCACCAAAATCCTCACGTTTTCATAGGTTTTAATGCCCTGAATGAGGCGGAACAGCGGATTCTTCAGAAAATGCTGGAGCGGACAAATACAGAGGTTTTCTGGGATATAGATGAGGTCTTCTTTAAGGACACTCAGCACGATGCCTCCCTCTTCTTAAGGGAATACGCCAGGACCTGGCCTTATTACAGGGAAAAAGCATTTCCTGTGGTAAATGTATTTGGGGAAGAAAAGAAGATCGAGATGGTGGGCGTGCCTAAAAATATAGGCCAGGCCAAATATGTGGGGGAAATCCTTGCCGCCATGGAGCCGGAGGAGATCAGGCAGACGGCTGTGGTGCTGGGAGACGAGGGGATGCTGCTGCCCATCCTGAATTCCCTGCCGCCCAATGTTCAGGAAGTCAACGTTACCATGGGCTTTCCGTTGAAGAATGCCCCGGTGAGCTTTCTGTTCGATCAGTTGTTCAAAATGCAGTCGCAGAACCGACAGGATCTTTATTATAAGGACCTGTTTGAGAT
The DNA here is from genome assembly GCA_946887025.1 of uncultured Salinimicrobium sp. The sequence continues at coordinate 7,837 of CAMPJY010000106.1, read as the reverse complement.
TACCAATCACCCGCTGATCCAGAAACTGACAAGAGGCTATTCCCTTATAATTTCGGAGAGGATTCAAAAGGAAAATCTGGTTTACCTCAGTGTTCCCGATTTTCTAAAGACTTTACCAGAACATCACAGACCTTTATTCGAAACCTTGCTGCAGGGCTGGGAAGGCAAACCCCTGACAGGATTGAAGAGCCTTCAGAAGCTGCTCTTTCTGTTCAGGGAGAAATTGGACAGGGATAAGGACAAGCTCACGCTGGAGTTCCTGTATCAGTACCACCTTTTGTTTAACAAGCTTTCCGATCTGCTTCAGGAATACACACATATCACTTCCGTTAAATCCCTTTATTCCATTTTCAAGGAACTGGTAAGCACCCAGTCGGTGGATTTCCGTGGGAAACCCTTCAACGGCTTACAGATCATGGGGATGTTGGAATCGCGGGTGCTGGACTTTAAGAATGTCATCCTCACCTCCGTGAACGAGGGAGTGCTGCCCGCGGGGAAAAGCAGCAACAGCTTTATTCCCTACGACCTGAAGTGCAGTTATAAGTTGCCAACCTATAAGGAAAAGGATGCTGTTTATACCTATCACTTTTATCATTTGATGCAGCGGGCGGAGAACCTTTTCCTGCTGTATAATACCGAAAGCGATGGTTTAAATGCGGGGGAAAAGAGCAGGTTTCTTTTGCAGCTGGAAATGGAGAAGTTGCCCAATCATCATATCAGGAAATATACCGTTGCCCCCAAGGTGCCTTCCATAGAACAGACTTTACAGTGCATTCCGAAAAGTGAGGAAATCCTGCAGCGCATCAGGGCAAGGGCCGAAAAAGGATTTTCCCCTTCAGCCCTTACCACCTATATCAGGAATCCCCTTGACTTTTACCATCAGTACGTCCTCGGAATCAGGGAAGCCGAAGAGGTGGAGGAGACCATCGCGTACAATACCCTTGGAACGGTGGTGCATCAGGCCCTGGAGACTTTTTACAAGCAGTGGCTTGGGAAGGAGATCAGCATCGAGGATTTACAGGCTGCCATTAAAAAGGCTCCCGAGGAGGTTGCGCTTCAGTTTGAAAAAGAATATTCCAAAGAACCCCTGACCCGGGGGAAGAACCTGTTGATCTTTGAGGTGGCGAAGCGCTATGTATTGAATTTCCTGAAGATGGAGATAAAGGAGCTGAAGGAGGGGAATGTGATAAAAGTCGTACAGGTAGAGAGCAACCTCAGGTCCCGGGTAAGCATCCCGGAGCTGAATTTTCCTGTGTATATTCACGGGAACGTCGACCGGGTAGACACCTATAACGGAGGGCTCAGGATCATAGATTATAAAACCGGGAAGGTCCAGCAGGCACAGGTGGAGATTGCAGACTGGGACAGGCTTTCCAGCGATTACGACAAGTACGGGAAGACCTTTCAGATCCTGACCTATGCCAGCATGCTGAACGACCAGAGCCCCTTTGAGAATGCGGAGGCGGGGATCATTTCCTTTAAGAATCTGCAGAGCGGTTTTCTGAAGTTCTCCCAGAAGAATAAGGAGGGCAGAGGAGCAGTAAAGAATTCCCGGATCGATCAGGAGGTACTGAATGCTTTCCAGGAGCAGCTGAAAGAGCTGATAATAGAAATATGCAATCCTGAGATCCCGTTTCAGGAGAAAGAAATAGTACAGAAATCATGGTAATTAAGAAAAAGAGAAATATAGCATTAGAGGGAAAACATCAGCGCCCCGTGGTGACGGATGTTTTCTTTGAAGAAGACAATACCCCCAAACCGGTTTTGATCTTTTGTCATGGATATAAGGGTTTTAAGGACTGGGGTCTTTGGGACCTGATGGCTGAAGCCTTTGCCAGGAGGGGGTTCTTCTTTATCAAGTTCAACTTCTCCTTCAACGGGGGAACCCTGGAGCAGCCAATCGACTTTCCAGACCTGGATGCCTTTGGAGAAAATACCTTTACCAGGGAGCTTGATGATCTGGAGGTGGTGCTGGACTGGATCAGCAATGAAAATTCTGAATATTCCAACTATGTCGATCTGTCCAACATTTCCCTGATGGGACATTCCCGTGGCGGAGGGACAGCCATCATAAAAGCCTCGGAAGATGATCGCATCAGCAGACTTATCACCCTGGCCTCTGTAAGCGATTTTGCTGCCAGGTTTCCCCAGGGAAAGGAATTTGAGGCCTGGAAGGCAGCCGGGATTGGTTATATTACCAATACCCGCACCAAACAACAGATGCCTCACAGGTTCAGCTTCTATGAGGACTTCGAAGCCAACGAAGAACGCCTTACCATCTCGAGGGCGGTCAGATCACTAGACAAACCTTTCCTCATAATACATGGAACAGAAGACCTGACAGTAAACGTGGATCATGCCAGGCATTTAAAAGAATGGTGCCCGAAAGCTGAATTGTTCCTTCTGGAAGGGGCCGATCATGTTTTTGGAGGTTCCCATCCATGGGAGAAAGAAGAGCTTACGCAGGATTTTCTCAGAATAGTGGAAAAGGTTACTGCCTTTGCACAATAAGGTTTAAATCTTTTATATAAGCCTTTTGAATTGCCCCGCCTTTTAAGGCGGGTAGCAGGTACATCTATTCGTCGGGCTTTAGCCCAATTATGACCTTTAAAAATATTGGGCTAAAGCCCTATAATGGATATAATTTTCAGATCCCGGACTTAAAAGTCCGGGCAATTGAAAATCACCGAAATTAACGAAGTTTTACATTTTTTTGGGGATTTCTTTGATATGTAGGAATTTTTGTATAGTTTTAAATACCACTAAATCAGAAACTTGGTTTCTCAAAGAGAAAAGAGTGGATTTGGTCGGAGGTGGAACTTTAAAACTAATAAAAATGAAAAACGGAAAATACCCTCAGGAGAGAAGTGAGAATTCGGATTACGTATTTATTTTTATCAGTATTGTCTTGTTGACGATTTCCTTTATCTCTTCCATTTTATAACGGACTCCTTAGCCTATTCTGGAAAACATTCACGGGGGGCTCCGTTAAATCATCAGTATATAAAAAAGAAAAAACCACCTGAGACAGGTGGTTTTTCTGTGGAGAATATCGGAGTCGAACCGATGACCTTTTGGCTGCCAGCCAAACGCTCTAGCCAGCTGAGCTAATCCCCCGACTAGGTGTTGATGTCAATTTCAACGGGGCAAATGTACCAAATTATTTTAAAAAAGTAAAATCTTTGGATTCAATCTATAAAAATTATTTTTGTACTTCATTTTGAAAAGGCATGCTCCAATTCCCGGCGGGAAATTGATGGTTGCCACCATAAATTAATTCCGAAGTATGATATTAAAGGCAGGATTTTCAGACTTACCTGAAATAAAGAGATTGACGGAAGCCTGTGCCATCGGCATGCAGGAAAAAGGCATCTATCAGTGGAATGAACATTATCCTTCCCTGGAGAAACTGCAGCGGGATGTGGAGCTGGGCGAATTGTATGTCCTCAGGGAGCAGGATGAGATCTGCGGGATCGTGGTGCTCACTCCCGAAATGGATGAAGAATATGTGCCTATTGAATGGCTGACCCCTAATGGGAATAACCTTTACATACACCGGTTAGCAGTGCATCCTTCCTTCTGGGGCAGCGGGTACGGACAAGGCCTAATGGATTTTGCGGAGGAATTTGCAAGGGAGAATAAGTATGATTCCGTACGCCTGGATACCTTCAGCCAGAACCAGAGGAACCAGAAGTTCTATGAGACCAGAGGATATCGGCGCCTGGGCGATATATACTTTCCGAAGCAGAGCGAACATCCTTTTCACTGTTACGAAAAACTGACGGGTTGAAGGAGAAAGTATCCTTTCGGGAAATCAATAATATCGCCGTCCCCGCAATTATAGCAGGGATAGCCGAACCGCTGATCTCCCTCACCGATATTGCCATTATTGGAAATGTGGAGGAGAATCCCGTTGAAGCCCTGGCGGCAGCGGGAATCGTCGGTTCTTTCCTATCAGCCATCATCTGGATCGTGGCCCAGACCAAGACCGCCATCTCGGCCCTGGTGTCGCAACATCTGGGTGCCAGAAGGATTCATGCGGTAAAGACCCTGGTCCCACAGGCTATCTTCTTCAATCTGCTTCTTAGCATCCTGATCTATCTGGTGACTGCTTACTTTGCAGAAAATATCTTCAGCGCCTACAACGCAGAGGGGCTCATTCTCAGTTATGCTGAGGATTACTACAGGATACGGGCGCTCGGATATCCACTTACTCTGGTGACATTTGCGCTATTTGGAGTTTTCAGGGGCCTGCAGAATACCCTCTGGGCGATGAAATGCAGCCTCACAGGGGCTTTACTTAATGTGGTACTGGATTATATTCTGGTTTACGGGATTGAAGGCCTGATCCCCTCCATGCACTTAAAGGGAGCTGCTATTGCAAGTCTGGTGGCGCAGCTGGTGATGCTGGTGATGGCGCTTTATTATTTTTTCACGAAGACCCCTTTCAACCTGAAACTTAGTCTGAACCTCAATCCCCGCCTTCGGGGCCTCCTACTCATGAGCGCCAATCTTTTTGTCCGTACCGCTGCGCTCAACTTCGCCATCTATCTCGCCAATGCCTATGCTACGGACTACGGAAAGAATTACATCGCCGCCCAGAGTATCCTGATGAACATCTGGCTGTTCTTCTCTTTCTTCATCGATGGCTACGCCAATGCAGGGAATGCTATTTCCGGAAGGCTACTGGGTGCAAAGGATTACAAGAAACTCTGGCAACTGAGCATCGATATCAGTAAATATGCGGTGCTGGTGGCTTTCATCCTGATGGGGATCTGCGGGATATTTTACTCTGAGATCGGGCTGCTCTTTAACAAGGAGCCGACCGTGCTGCTCCTGTTTTCCTCTGTCTTCTGGGTTGTACTGCTGATGCAGCCCGTGAATGCGATCGCCTTCATGTTCGACGGAATCTTCAAAGGCCTGGGGGAGGCGAAATTCCTTCGAAACCTTTTGCTTGGGGCTACTTTCCTTGGATTCCTTCCTGCGCTTCTTTTAGGAGACTATCTGGGGCTGAAACTGATGGCCATTTGGATTGCCTTCTACATTTGGATGCTCATCCGGGGTGGCGCATTGGTGATAAAATTTCGAAGAAAATATCTGAAAGCCTAATCTTAGGACTTTCTTGACACCGGTTTCTGGGAAGAAATCCGGGCTTTATCCTTAACTTTGGGATAAATCGTAGTTTTTATGACCACCACCCGCGAAAACGGAAGTTTATATACCAATATAGTCAATGGGATTGCCAGCCTCGAGTTCGGCCATCCCGCGAGCAATTCATTTCCCCTGGAACTCCTGGAGCGCCTTCAGAAGGAATTCGAGAAGCTTAGTGCAGATGATTCTGTGAAGCTTATTATCCTTAGATCAGAGGGTGACAAGGCTTTCTGTGCGGGGGCTTCGTTTGATGAACTTATGGCGATAGCCGACCTGCAACAGGGAAAAGTTTTCTTCTCAGGCTTTGCCAATGTCATCAATGCCATGCGCAAATGCGGGAAACTCATCATTGGGAGGATCCACGGCAAGACTGTAGGAGGAGGGGTTGGCCTGGCTGCTGCCTGTGATTATTGTTTTGCTACAGAACAGGCTTCCATAAAACTTTCCGAACTCAGTATTGGGATCGGTCCCTTCGTAATCGCCCCCGCAGTGGAACGCAAAATGGGCGTGGCAGCCCTTGCGGAGTTAAGTCTTGCGGCACATGAATGGAAGAACGCCTATTGGGCTCAGGAAAAAGGCCTGTATGCACGGGTTTTTGAAAATATGGGGGAACTGGATAAGGAACTGGAGCTGTTTTCTGCAAAACTGTCTTCCTATAATCCTGAGGCTCTGCAGCAGATGAAAAACATCCTTTGGGAAAGTACCGGGGAGTGGGATTACTTACTGCAGGAGCGAGCAGCAATTTCGGGGGAACTGGTGCTCTCGGAATTCACCAGAAACTCCCTTCAGAAATTTAAAAAATAAAGTGTGATTGCTCTCTATTGAACAACAATTAAATTACTTCAGCTATGTATATTCAACAGGAACACCTACCAAAACCTGAAGACGCTACCCAGGAACAGGAATGGGGCTTCACCTTCTGGGAATTCATTGAAGGAAATTGGATCTATCTGTCACTGATTTTGCTGGTGTTGGTAATTTTCCTTTACGCCAGGTACAACTGGAGAAAAAGACATAGAAATAAATAAAGCTCCGGGAACCAACGCACCTTCTACCTGGTCTTTAGCCAGCCCGTAATGCTTAGCCTTTCTGTCTTCACAGGCTTCACCTCGTGCTCCAGCACCTGACTCTCAAAAACCACCATTCTTCCGGGGAAAGGGTAAATGGTTTTTGGAACTTCCACCCCATCAATATTCTGGTAAATGACCAGTTCCCCTCCGTATTCCGGCCTCCAGTCCTGTTCGTTCAGATAGCATACAATGGAAAGTTTTCTTCGGTCGTCATTCTGAAAAGTGTCCAGATGCCTTTTATAGAAGGTGCCTTCGGGATATAAGGCGTAGTGGAATTCCTTGAACAGGATCCCCATAAAGCAGGTCCTGTTCAGGTAATCCGCGAAATCATTGATCTTCCTGAAGAAGGTCTTTTCCGCCAGCGTGCCTTCCGCTTCATTCAGCCACAGGATAAAATCCCCCCTGATGGACTTCGCGATCACCTCATTGGTGCGGTTTCCAATCGCCGCTTTTTTGAAATTGTCCTCCTCATACTTCTGTAGCAGGTTATTCCTCAGTTCCTCGACCTCTGCCAGGTCAAAGAAATCTTCCACAATGGAGTACTGCTGCTCCAGCAGGTCACTGATAATTGTTTCGTAAGTAGGGTTCTCCTGAATGACCACAGTAGTAGGTTTTGTAGGCTGCAAATTTATATGAAAACAGGGCCAATAACTGCGTCTTTAAGAGACTTTAATTTTTACCTGCCAAATTTTAAGAAGCTCCAAAAGCCGCCGTTCATAAAACCCTTATCTTTGCACAAAGATTTAAAATTATGGGAGTGGTCAGGATCACCAAACAGTTCTCTTTTGAAACGGGGCATGCGCTGTACGGCTACGACGGAAAGTGTAGAAATGTTCACGGGCACAGTTATAAGCTGGCGGTGACAGTAATAGGAAAACCCATCGAGGATCAGGAAAACGTGAAACTGGGGATGGTCATCGATTTCGGGGACCTGAAGAAAATGGTAAAGCGGGAGATCGTGGATGTGTTCGATCATGCGACTGTTTTCAATAAGAATACCCCCCATGTGGAGCTGGCAAAGGAGCTTTCGGACAGGGGACATAATGTGATTCTGGTGGATTATCAGCCCACCAGCGAGAATATGATCCAGGACTTCGCACGGAAGATCCAGGGACAGCTGCCTTCGCATATCAAACTTTTTTCACTGAGGCTCCAGGAGACGGATACATCCTATGCGGAGTGGTTTGCTTCTGATAACCCGTAGGGACTGGTCTCGACCTGTACGTATACCAATCTGGAATGAATTCTTATATTTACCATTCATACTATTTCCATGAATATTCCTGAAGGAAAAAAGATCTACTTCTCCAGCGACAACCACCTTGGGGCACCTACTGCTGAGGCCAGTAAGCCGCGGGAGGAGAAATTCGTGAAATGGCTGGAGGAAGTTAGGAAAGATGCCGCCGCCATTTTTCTTTTAGGCGACCTTTTCGACTTCTGGTTCGAGTATAAACACGTCGTGCCCAAAGGATTCGTGCGGGTACTCGGAAAGCTGGCCGAGATCAGGGACAGCGGGATCCCCATCTATTTCTTTGTGGGGAACCACGATCTGTGGATGGAGGATTACTTTGAAAAGGAACTCCAGATTCCCATCTTCAGGGAACCCAAAGAATTCA
>CAMPJY010000105.1 GCA_946887025.1 uncultured Salinimicrobium sp. | reverse complement strand
GGTCCGTAATATCCTGCACCATATGGAGCACGTATTCCAATTCCCCGGCCGAATTCTCTGCGGGTGCGTTCTCAACTTTCCAGTACCTCTCGAGGAATTCTTCCGTGCCTCGGATTGGGATGTCATAACGCAGTACGTCCATATGATCTGTTTTCCTACTAAGGCTAACTTTCTGTAATGATTCCGATATAATATCGGGACCAATATTATCCTTGTGCCTATTTTTTGGAAAGGCTTCCAGATTTGTTTTACCTATAAGATCCTTATATTTTGAAACCGTGATATCCAGGTAAGCCTTATTGGCATCAATAATTCGGAAATGCCGGCCCTCGGGTTTCAGGATCAGGCATGGTAGACTGATTGCCCTGAAAATAATCTCAAATCCGGAGGTATTCATTGATTTTTGAGGTTTAGGTTTCCTGGAATGGTCTTAATAACGAATTCTTACATACAAAGTAATAAAAATTATGTACGTCTGTGTCTTTTGTCGGTCAAAACTTTCTTTTTGGCGATAAAAGGGGAGAGACTCCACGCAATTCCTACTTCAACTTTGTTTTTACTTTAAAACCTTATTATTTCAGGAAAGAGGTGTGAAGATAGCTTAACATCAGATTCGGAGCAGAGTAATAATATTTCATAAAAATCCAATCCTGAAGTTAATAACTAGCTAAATATCAGTTATTTGTTGATAAAAGCTCATGTGATGTGTAAATTTGCAATGCAGAAATATTAATAATACAAAATCATAAATTATGAATATCCGAAAATTAAAGAATCAATCATTTGCAATCCTGTTTCTATTCCTAGGCTTTTCAGTCAATGCGCAGAATGGAGAAAATATTCTGGGTTTTGTAGATGATACTGAACAATTCAAGACCGTAGAACTTGCTCATATGGACCGTGAATTATCAACTTTTGTAAATCTTGTCCATCTTTCAGGCCTGGCCACTTCCCTGGAATTCACGGAAGAACATACCGTATTTATACCGACAAATGAAGCTTTCGGGAAAATGTCCATCGAACGTTTTGCGGAACTGACGAATCCTCAGAACAGGGATAAGCTCATGGACTTTGTGAGAAATCATGTGGTTTCAGCCAAAGTCATGACAGAGGAATTTGAAGAAATGCAGGTCATTGACAGTGCTGGCGATAAGGAAATAGCTGTAAGTGTCGGAGCCAATGGAGGCCCAATTTTTATTGGCGGTGCAGAGATAATAAAGGGAAATATAAGTGGATCCAACGGAGTGATCCACATTGTGGACAACATCGTGGAAGCCGAATCTGATATAGTGGATTAGAATAGAAAATATTTAATTTTAATAAACTTAAGAGACCTCACTTGTTATTGAAAAAAGTGAGGTCTCTGTCTTTTTAATAAGCCTGCATTTTATCTTGAAAACTCCTGCACCCCTTCAGTAGTGTATTCTGTTGTCAGACCATCTATTTCCAATTTGTCCGACTGATTAACACTAATTATTAATTTAGAATCTGAGAGCTCAACAATGACGCCCTCACTTCTATTGGACTGACCGGAATTCTGGGAAGGAGTCTGGATCATTCCCGAGGTAATAATTTTGTCTCCCTTGAGCTCCCAGGTTCCTGAAGTTTCACTGCTGATGGGAACACTCTGTTCTATCACTTCCCCGTTAAAATTAGTTACCAGGTTTACGGTATAACTTCCCACTGCGTCGAAGGTGTTGTCATCATGGAACGTAACACGAAAATCCACGTCTACTGCTTCCCCGCTGTATTCGGTAGCATAGGTGGTGCCATCCTGGGTCAGTTTCGAGGAACCGGAGTAAACCAATTTGTCCATCTTCCACTCACCCACGACCAGGGAAGAATTAACTGAAGAATTGTCGTCTTCGGACGAACAGGAGTTAAGGCAAAGCAAAGCCGTAAATAACAAGAGAATTTTTTGAGCCTTCATCTTTTTATATTTAATGGTTGATTACACTTCCAATAATGAAGACCCACGAAACCTCCTCAGCCATATCCAAAAATGGTCTTCTGAGCATTAATTTATTTAAATTATTGATTATAAATTAAATAAAACCCTGTATTCGATATAAATACCAGTTTTTCCTGCGGAAGTCAGCTGCAGATTCTAACTCTAAGGAATTTTCTTTCAATACCGGAAAACATGTTTATTGAAGATCCTTTTCTATCTGCTCCTCCAGCAGATTATCCTTCTTGTCAATTTTTATCTCATTCTCTTCCACCTCCAGTAGTTGGTACAGGTTCAGTAAACCCAGGCAGATCAGAAAGAACCCCATTATTATCTTTGCGGTTTTCCAGTTACTGTTTAGTTTTTCTTCCCTTTTACCTGCGAGATAAGCAATCGTAAAAATGCTAAGTCCACTGCAGATCTCGGCTATTATCAGGTGGAGTACGATCATCCAGGGGGATATATTGTCCGTTATCATTTTCAGGACCTGTATCATTGTTAGGTAAATGAAAGGGGTGACTGGACTGCTCAGGGCGGTAATAAAACCCTTTCTCGACAGGGAACCGCCTCCCACATCAATGGAAGCCCCGCCGTCTGTTTTTCCCTTGAATAGGATATAGCCGCCCCAGATTACCAGCAGGATGGATCCCACCAGATAGGAAATGTTCTCCACCTTTGGATTGCTGGACAGGAAGCCGGAAGCCAGCATGGCCAGTGCCGCATAAATAAGCAGGGCGCCCAAGATTCCCAGATAGACATTAAAGGCTGCTTTACGGCCCTTTTTTAATGAAGCACCCACCACAAAGAAGCGAGAGGGGCCCGTAGGCAGACCCAGGAAGATTCCTGCGACAATGAAGATGAGGAGACTGTATAAATTCAATGGGTCGGTACATTTAGAAGAAAGAAATTAGGGAATTTGACGAGGAGACAGGCACAATGAAATCCTAAAAGTTTGGCGCATTCCAGCGGTGGATAAAACCTAACTGGTCTTTTAGACTTGTTGGGTTTGGGCACCTGCATTAGTAGAATTCTATCGTACTCCGGAACTCAATATCTTCAATATCATCAGGATTCATCTGGTACTGACTTAGCGCCTGCTCCCCGATAAGGAAAAGATCATCCTCAAGAATAATCAGGTCAAAAGCATCTTCTTCAATTCCGCCGACAAGATTGGGATTGGCAGGATCCGTAACATCAAATATCCGTACCACATCCTTATCAGTAACCAGCAGGTAATTCCCATAAAGTCCCAGACCTATGGGGCGATCCAGAGTGACCGTTACCAGCAGTTCAGGCCTCAGAGGATCTTTGGTATTATAAACCTCCAGCTGGTTTACATTACCTTCACAAGAGACATTGGTATGCAGGGTCACATAGGTGAAATCCCCGGAAGAAACCACCGGATCACAGCTGCGGACGTGTTGGACCTCCGAAAGCTGCAGCGGGAATTTGGGATCGGAAATATCAAAAATGAACATTCCCAACCTGCTCCCCACAAAAAGGTATTCCTCGAAAGAATAAAGGGTCTCAATGTCAAAACCAATAAACTTATCCCCCGTAAATTTGGGAAGATTGGGATCTGTGATATCAAAGATCCGAAGGGACTGGTCATCTACGGTGTATAGATAATCCCCCACCAATGCAAATCTTGCCAATGACCCACCGGACCCATCCCCGGAAGCCGGATTTAAGGATTCGGTATCGGCACTACAGCCCGCAAGTATCACCGCAATACAAAACATCAGTAATTTCCTCATAACCCTAATTTTTCTGTTCATAACCGATTACAATATGGTTTTCCGGAATTTCATAGCTGGATTCATCCAAACCCTCAGGCGATCGAAGTACCGGGAAAACATTTCGTTCCCGGTGCCGCAGGTATATTGAGTTACCGGAAACTGAATAGGTCAAAGCAACAAGGTCTACGGCGTGATGAACATAAATGGTATTGTTCCGGATAGCAAGATCTGTAGATAACGGGATCCTTAGAAAGGCCAGAGGTTCCGGGTTTTCAGGATCTGAATTATCTATAATATGAAAACCTTCTCCCACCTCATTAAGGTATATGAGATCGTTTTTTATATATATTTTTCCGGCATTCACTACCTGTCGTGGCTCCAGTAACTGCAGTGTCTTTTCAAATTCTGCGCGGGATTGGGTGACTGGCTTGTATTGAGGTTCGTATACAACGTCATCCTGATGACCATAAATACAGGACTGTAAAAGAAACAGTACTAACAGACCGGCAAAATATTTCTTCATGATTTTTTAAAAAAGAGATTAATAATTTACGCAATTGTAGGGAGGTTATCCAAATATAGTGGAAATAATTAAATATTTCACCTACTCAGGATAGAGACCTAAGGTTTTTAAAACCTGTCAGGCCTAACTACTGCAACAAAAAAGGCGCCCTAAAATTAGAGCGCCTTTCGGAAATTGTATAAGGGATCCCTATTCCTCCGGAACTTCCCCAAAAGTGTTGTTCTCCCTGTTGATATCCGCCAGCAGGTCAGACTCATCGATCTCTATACTCTTCACCTCCAACTTAGGCTTTTCAAGGCTGAAGCTGTAGGTCGGCATGGACCAGGCCCAATCCTCAAGCGTTCTGACTTCCTCCCCTTCGAAAGACTTCTCAAAACGCATCATCTGCAGGGGAATATAGATCTGCTCCCGGCTGCCGTCGGTATAAGTCACGCTCAATTCGATCGGCATTGGCATCAGGCCAATTCGCTCCAGAGTCACCTGAGCAGCTCCTTCGGAATCCTCCACGCTTTTGATGGCGTAGTCGATAGTATTGGTGGTCTGAGTCCAGTCGGTCAGGTACCAGCTGAGTTCTGCACCAGATACCTTTTCCGCCACCCTTATGAAATCATTTGGGGTGGGATGCTTGAATTTCCATTCATCGTAATAACGCTTCAGGGTTTTCTCCAGATTCTCCTTTCCGATAATATACCCGAGCTGTGCCAGGAACACTTCCCCTTTGGAATATGCAGAAGCCCCATAGGCGAAGTTATAAGCATATCTGTCGGCGTGGGTAGTCTGTGGCTGCTCCACTCCCGAAGTTGCAAGGGCGAAATAGCTTCTGTAGGCACCGGAAAAAGGATTTGCCTCGTCACCATCCATGACTTCCACCATGGCCAGGTCGGAGATATAGCTGCCAAAACCTTCGTCCATCCATTCGTGTTTGCTTTCATTGGTGGCCAGCAAATGCTGGAACCAGGCGTGGGCCATCTCATGGGCTGTCACCCCCACCAGACTTCCAAAGTTCCGGCCTCCTGTGATAAGGGTCAGCATGGCATATTCCATTCCGCCATCTCCTCCCTGGACCACCGAGTATTGTGGCCAGGGGTAAGGTCCCACGTGTTCGTTGAAGTAATACAGCAGCTGCTCCGTCTTGGGCTGTAGTTTCTTCCAGTTTTCCTTAATTTCGGAATCGTCCTGATAAAGGAAATGAAGCACGGTCCCATCCTTTGCTACCAGCTTGTCGTGGATGTAATCCGGATCGGCAGCCCAGGTAAAATCGTGCACCTTTTCTGCTTCAAAATGCCAGGTGAGTTTATCTCCTTTGGCACGTTTTACTTTAGTGCCTTCCTCTTCATAGCCATAACCTATTTCTGAGGCGTTTTTAAGCACTCCGGTGGCTCCGAGGATATAATCTTTGTCTATGTTAATTTTTACGCTGAAATCGCCCCAAACGCCGTGAAATTCCCGACCTATATAGGGATCGGCATGCCAGCCTTCGAAATCGTATTCCGCCAGCTTTGGATACCACTGACTCATGGAAAGCGCAACCCCTTCGGAACTGTTCCTTCCGGCCCTACGGATCTGCTCTGGCACCTGACCTTCAAAATCCATATCCAGAGTAGTGGAGGCTCCGGGAGCCAGGGGAGCAGCAAGCGCTACCTCCAGCACGGTACCTACCGTCTCGTAAGTAACGGGTTTCCCGTCCTGGGTCAGGGATTCAACTTTAATATATCCTATTTCATTTGGTTTCAGAATGCTGATACGACTTTCGAAATCAGGATTCTCCCTGGTCCCGTGGTTGTTCACCATCCGGCCATCGGGATCTGCGATATTCTGCAGGCGTATATCCATCTCGCTCCCCGGCTGAAAGGCATTGAAGTAGAGGTGGTAGAAAACCCGGTTCAGGGTATCGGGAGAATTATTTGTATATACCAGCTTCTGGTCGCCGGTATACTGAAAGGATTCCACATCCATGTCGATCTCCATTTCGTAATCCACATGTTGCTGCCAGTAGCAGTCGTTATTCTGCGCAGTAACCCCCAGACCTGTTAGTAAGAGTAGGGGGAAAATTATTTTCTTCATATTTATTGTTTTGAAACTTTATCGGCTAATATAAGCGCATTATATAAATTGGCCATATTTCCGGAAGTGGAGAGCTTTCCAAATTTCGCCGTGTTGGCAGGATCGCCTCCAATAACCACCGTGGCGCTGCTGGATAGGCCGCTGTCCATGATGATCTGTTTCACCTGATTGGCAGTGAGTTTTGGATAGAAGGACCTGATCATGGCCGCAATTCCGGCTACTGCGGGAGCTGCCATTGAAGTTCCCTGAAGGAATTCATACTCGTTATTGGGGGTAGTGGACCAGATTTGGGTACCCGGAGCAAAAACATCCACATTGGTTTCCCCGTAATTGGAGAAGCTGGCCAGCATATCCGATCCATATACATAATGTAGCGCACCTACGGTAAGGAAATTATCGGCTACCTCGGATGGAGCTTCCACAAACTGATCATTGGGATATACATTGGTTTCATCGAGGTTTGTGCCCTCGTTTCCGGCAGCATTTACAATTAGCACGTCGTGTTCAGCGGCATATTCAATGGCATCCGTCACCCATTCCGGATGCGTGGAGAAATATTTCCCGAAGCTGGTGTTGATCACCTTGGCTCCATTATCCACGGCATATCGGATGGCCAGGGCTATGTCCTTGTCGTATTCGTCCCCATCGGGTACGGCACGAAGTGCCATGATTTCCACATTGTTGGCAATGCCTTTAATGCCTTTCTCATTGTCCCTTTCAGCAGCAATAATCCCTGCCACGTGGGTTCCGTGTTTAATATCCTCCTTGTCGGGAGTTGGGCCGGTAACATCATTATTTCCATAGTCCCTATCAGATAGATCGTTGGGGTCGTCCCCAACTATCGCCCTTCCGTCATGCTCCAGGTTGAGGTGGTACTCCAGGCGGCCGGCATAATAGTCGATTGCATCTTCCAGCTGGTCTATGGCATCGGGGATATTGCTGCCCACACCCATCATTACCTGCGACAGGAATGCCTTATGCTGCTGCATTTCAGGAGTGCTTGCCTCCCAGGCCGCAAGTTCTTCTGCGGTATAAGCCTCTTTTCCAAGGGCTTCAGAAACCACCTCATGGGAGGTGGTGAGTTGCTGACGGATGCTTTCGTACTGGTTCTTCACCCCCAGGGTCTCGTTGTACTCCTTGTTGTATTCCGCCTTTGCCCTTTGGTAAAGTTCAAATTCCTTCTGGTCAGCAGGATCTACACTTGAAACTGGAATGGCATCATATTTTGGCTTAAGCGCCTTGTAAATCCGCACATATTCCAGATTCTCGTGTACCGCATCCCCCAGGAAATTCCAGCCGTGAATGTCATCAACATAGCCATTGTTATCGTCATCCTTTCCGTTGCCCGGCTTCTCATCCTCATTGGTCCAGATTACGTCATCCAAATCTTCATGCTCTATATCCACGCCGCTGTCAATAACCCCCACGATAACTGTCTTGCCTTCGTGGTTTTTAATGATCTCGTCGTAAGCTTTTTCAACGCTCATTCCCGGAACAGTATCAGTCGCCAGGTCGGCATAAGGCCAGGTCCTGAGTTCTTCTTCGGTGAGATCGGACACCTTCAGGGGCATCTGGTCGATGTTCTCTATGGGGGTTGAAACTATGGCGGGTACAGAACTACCACAACCGGCCAGAGCTACCGTAAGTCCGGTAAGCAGGCATGATTTAAGGAATGGAATTTTCATAATAGGTATTTAATTAAAAAGTTCGTCAAAAGTATAGGTCTGGTCCAGGCGCACCCCTTTTTCGGTCTCCTGGACGGATATTATCTGATTATGGGCATCGTGCTCCAGAAAGAGCAGAAAGTCTTCTGCAGCGGCCCGGGCGAGGAATTTCTCCTTCTCCGGAAGCGTAAGCAGCGGCCGGGTATCGTAGCCCATGACGTAGGGCAGGGGAATATGGCCTGCAGTGGGTAAAAGATCGGCCATGAACACCAGGGTTTTCCCGTTGATGTTGAGGTGGGGAATCATCTGTTTTTCGGTATGGCCATCCACATAAAGGATCCCAAATCCCAATTCTGAAGTTTCCTGAAATTCCCCTTGCTTTCTTTCTACGAAATGCAGCTGGCCGCTCTCCTGCATGGGCAGGATATTTTCCTTCAGAAAAGAAGCCTTCTCGCGGGCATTCGGATGGACAGCCCAATCCCAGTGTTCCTTGTTGGTCCAGAACCGTGCGTTTTTAAAGGCCGGTTCATAACCCGTCCTGTCCTTGTTCCAGCGCACGCTTCCGCCGCAATGGTCGAAATGCAGGTGGGTCATGAAAACATCGGTAATATCTTCACGATTGAAGCCCTGCTGTTTCAGGGATTTGTCGAGGGAGTGTTCCCCCCACTGATAGTAATAACCGAAGAATTTCTCGCTCTGTTTGTCACCCATCCCGGTATCGATAAGGATCAGCCGGTTCCCGTCCTCTATTAGTAGGCAACGCGCCGCCATATCGATCATGTTATTGGCATCGGCAGGATTGGTTTTATTCCAGATGGATTTTGGAACGACGCCGAACATGGCACCGCCGTCCAGCTTGAAATTTCCCGACTCTATAGGATACAGTTTCATGAAGTTGCAAATTAGGAAAGCCCGTTCAAATCTGTCAGTTCCCACTTAATAATTAAGTTATTATTAACTAAAAACTTTAATCCAAAAAGGGACTTTAGGTTCAACATTTAGTCGAAAATTGTAATTTAGCCTCAAAAATATGATAATTCTTTCGCTTTCGCGAATGTTTGAATACTCCACAGGTCCTCCGGGACCTGTAAAATCAGCCAGTAAACATATATCGGCATCACACGCCCTCTAAACCAACCATATGAACGAAGTAATAGAGCACATCATCCACGAATTCCAAACCCCCTTTACCAATCCGGTACTGGTGTTTTCCCTGATCCTGCTCATTATTCTCGTTTCCCCCATACTATTCCGAAGGATCAATATTCCCGGCATCATCGTATTAATACTCTCTGGTGTCCTTGTGGGGCCTTATGGTCTGAACTGGATCGAAGACAATGCGGCCGTGGATCTGTTTTCGACCATTGGCCTGCTGTATATCATGTTTATTGCCGGGCTGGAACTGGATATGAACCAGTTCAAGGCCAACAGGAACAAATCCTTCCTGTTTGGGTTCTTCACCTTTATTTTTCCGCTGGCCATTGGGTTTCCCGTATGCTATTACCTTCTGGGCTACGGCTTCAACGCCAGTTTCCTGACCGCCAGTATGTTTGCTACCCACACGCTGTTATCCTATCCAATAGTAAGCAGGATGAAGGTGTCCAAGAATCAGGCGGTGGCCATAACAGTAGGGGGGACCATCATCACTGATACCGCGGTGCTGATCATTCTTGCAGTGATCATGGGCAACCATGAAGGCACGCTGAATGCTGCTTTCTGGCAGCGTCTGGGAATCTCCCTGGCTGTGTTCTCGGCCATCATTTTCTTTCTGATTCCGCGAATCGCAAAATGGTTCTTTCGGAAAATGGAGAAGGAGAAACACTCGCATTATATTTTTGTGCTCACCGTCGTATTCATGGCAGCCTTTCTTGCAGAACTGGCGGGGGTGGAACCCATCATCGGGGCCTTCCTTGCGGGACTTGCCCTTAACCGTCTTATCCCTCATTCCTCGGCGCTGATGAACCGGATAGAGTTCATTGGAAATTCGCTTTTCATCCCTTTCTTCCTGATAAGTGTGGGAATGCTTGTGGACCTGCGGGTCATCTTCAGCGGCCCCATGGCCCTGCTGGTGGCGGGTGCGCTGATCCTTGTGGCCATAGCCGGGAAGTGGATCGCCGCCTTCTTTACCCAGCTGGTGTTCAAATATTCTGCAGCCCAGAGGAAAGTTATTTTCGGGCTGAGTTCCGGTCACGCTGCGGCCACCCTAGCGGTTATCATTGTGGGCTACAACGCAGGAATTATAGACGACAATATCCTGAACGGAACGATTATCCTGATCCTGGTTACTTCCATAGTCGCCTCCCTTGCCACGGAAAGGGCGGCAAAAAAGATGCTGC
>CAMPJY010000104.1 GCA_946887025.1 uncultured Salinimicrobium sp. | reverse complement strand
AATTGTGAAAAGAATATTAGCGATCCTTGTCCTGTTTTTCAGCTTCACTGCCTGTGACTTCTCACCCAAACTTGGATATGGAATGGAGTTGACGGAAATACTTCAGGAAAAGTATGGGACGGACGAATTTCAAATCAAGATCACGAACAACAAGATCATTGACATCAGCCTGAGTGAAAGCAAATATTCTGAGCTGTCCATTGATGAACAGAAGAAAATTGCGAGCGAAATAAGCGGCATCATAAATTCCCTTGAGGAGGGCCCAAAATTGGATGAGGGGAAATTGACCTTTGTAAACAAATCAGGCTTCCTGCTTTTTACAACAACCACCTCAATATCCTACGATCTGGAATTAGGGAAGACAATGTAGAGCTGCCTCCTGACTTACCTATTGGTTCTTCTGGCATCAAGTACTTTTAAAAGGCGCTCAAGATCAGCCATGGTGTTGAAATAATGGAAACTGATCCTGATCCCCTCCCCTCGTTGCGAACAGATGATATTGTTCTGGTTCAGCTGCTGGAACAGGGCTTCATCGCCCCTGATATTGAAGATGGAGGAATGCAGGTCTCTCTTGGCAACCGCAGGCTCGAGCAGATCCCTTTCCAGAAATGCCTTTTTGGCTTCCCTTGAAAGTAACTTTACCTGGGTCTCAATGGTTTCCATGCCTATTTTCCGGAGGAGCTGAATGGCAGCTGTAAGGCTGCCAAAATTGAGGGTATCCTGATGCCCCGGTTCAAAACGCCCAATGAAATTCCCCTCCTGCGGCTTGTACTTCCCCTGCAGGGAATTAAATCCCAGGGATTTCGGTGCTACCTTCCCGGCCACGGATTCCTTGAAAAGAAAGAAAGCATTTCCGTAGCCTGCGTTCATCCATTTATATCCACTAGCGCCCAGCACATCAATTCCGGAGGCCTCAAAGTCGAAGACTTCCGTTCCGCAATACTGGGTCCCATCGGCGAAGATGAGCAGGTCGGGATAATCCAGCTTCAGCCGGGAAAGGAATTCCAGGTCTATTTTGATCCCATTGATGTACTGGACCAGGCTGAAGGCCAGGATATCCGGATGGTGTTCTGCCATTGCAGCGGAGATATTGCTTTCGAGATATTCGTCAATTTTAGCATAACAAACCTCAAAACCCCTGGACTCCACTGCCCAATTTATGGAGGGGTAATCTTTCTCCAGCAGTAGCACTTTTTTTGAGGAGGATACTCCCTCCATTAAAGTATTGAATCCGTAAGAGAAATTGGGAGTAAGCGCGACATGATTGGGGGCACAGTTGAACAACCCTCCCACCGATTCCCGGACCTTTGCGAGGATCTTTCCCTGTTGCTCCCGCATGATACTTGCCGATACCAGCAGATCAAGATCGTGATCCTGCCTGAACTCCAACAGGTCCTCCGACAGAAGTCCCGAAGCTGCGGTGTTTAAATATGTGTACTGCTCGAGAAGCGGGAACTGTTTTCTAAAATTTTTCATGCTTTGGGTATTTCCGGAGTAAAATCAATAAATTTGAAAGGATTTATCTAAATTACTCCATAAATATGTTTTCCAAAAGAAATACTACCTCCAAAATAGATCCCGAGCAGCGGGAACTAATCGAAAGGGCGCAGGCCCGGGCAAAGGAAAAAAGAAGACTCTACCAGCACTTCCTTTTTTTCCTCGTCGGTGCCGTGATCCTTATTCTGCTGAACGTCGTGTTTGAATATGGAATTGACGTAAAGCCCTTTGGGCTGGATTGGTTCGTTTGGGCCATTATTCTATGGGGAATCCTTCTCCTGCTTCATGCCTTCAATGTTTTTGTCACCAATAAATTCCTGGGAAAGGATTGGGAGAATCGGCAGATTGAAAAACTGGTGGAGAAACAACGGGAGAAAATTGAGGAGCTGGAGCTGCAGGTCCAAAAAGATTATCCCCTGCCTAAAAAAACCAATCTGGAAACTCCTCCTGAGGAAAGACTTCCTCCTGATAATCCAATAAATTCCTAGACCATGGGACAGGTAACAATGATCGCGGCGGCGGGTGAAAATAATGCGCTGGGGAAAGATAACGATCTGGTATGGCATCTTCCTGATGATTTTAAGCGCTTTAAAGCTCTGACTACAGGACATTGCATCATTATGGGACGAAAGACGTTCGAATCCTTCCCGCAACCCCTTCCAAACAGGACCCACCTGGTGCTGACGCGTCAGAAGGACTATCATCCCGAAGGCGCATTTATAGTTCATTCTCTCGAGGAGGCGCTTAAAGAAGCCAAAGATGATCCACAGCCCTTTATTATAGGTGGGGGTGAGATCTTTAAAATGGGGCTGGATAAGACTGACAAAATTGAACTGACAAGGGTGCATGATGATTTTGAGGCGGATGCGTTTTTCCCGGAACTTGATTTGTCAAAGTGGGAGCTGGTTTCCTCTGTCTACCACGGAAAGGATGAGCGTCATAAATATGATTTTACCTTCCTGACCTATGAGCGCCGACAGTGATCTCAGAAAGGTCTTTAAACATATAGAAGAATCAGAGGAAATTAGAATTTCGAGTACTGCCAGACTCGCGGGAGGTAGTATTAATGAAGTTTACCGGCTGCAAACATCAAAAGGGAAAAGGGTTTTAAAAGTAAATGAAGCAGACAGATTTCCAGGAATGTTTGATGCTGAACAGGCCGGACTAAACATCCTGAGGAGTAAAAGCAAATTCATTATTCCCGAAGTAGGGTCGGCTGGTACTTCTGGTAATTTTTCTTACCTGTTGCTCGAATACATTCCGGAAGGCCGGCAGTCCAGGGATTTCTGGAACATTTTTGCAGAAAACCTTGCTGCACTCCACCAAAACTCTGCACCGGAGTTTGGATTCCCATCTTCAAATTATATAGGCAGTCTTCCGCAGTTTAATAATTCTGAGGTATCCGCTGCCGATTTTTACATCCGCCAGCGTCTGGAGCCGCAGCTTCGGATGGCAGAGGAGCAGGGTTTCAAATTCGATTCCTTAGGTGCGGCATTAAAAAATATTACGGCAGCTATTCCGGAGGAGCCACCGGCCCTGATCCACGGGGACCTGTGGAGCGGAAATTATCTGATCAGTGAAGCAGGTCTCCCCTGTTTAATAGATCCTGCTGTCAGTTATGGGCCCAGGGAGATGGATCTGGCGATGATGAAATTATTCGGCGGCTTTCCGGAGGAGGTTTTCCGCCGTTATTCAGAAATCTTTCCTCTTCCCGATGGTTTTCAGGACCGTATTCCCTTATGGCAGCTATATTATCTGCTGGTCCACCTGAATATTTTTGGAAGCAGCTATTTTTCACAGGTTGTGGCTATTTTGAAAAAATATTCTTAACCTTAACAGCAGATTCTCATCTTTTAGCAGTTTTTTGGGCCTTTTATACTCCTATCTATTTTATATTTAGGAAGTTAAAAACCAAACGCAATGAGTACGGAAAACCTGAACAACGAAGCGGCCAGAGAAAAATTAAAGGATCTGGTGGATGATATAAGGGTTGCCATGATGGTGACTGGATTGGGAAAAATTCCCCTGAATGCTGTTCCCATGTCCACAAAAAAGGTCGACGACCACGGGGATATCTGGTTTCTGAGTCTTCGGAACAGCGAGCACAACATGAATATTACAGAAAATAACCAGGTGCAGCTATTGTATAGTGATCCTTCAGACATGGAATTCGTCAGCGTTTATGGTATGGGCGAAATTGTGACCAATAAGGAGGTTTTGGAAGATCTTTACGACGACATGGCGGACGCCTGGTTTGACGGAGTGGACGATCCCAATCTTACTGCAATAAAATTTCATCCTCGGGAGGCATATTACTGGAATAACAAATCTAATAAATATGTGACCCTATACAAGCTTGGAATTGCTGCCCTCACGGGAAAGAATAAAGACATCGGGGAAAGCGGGAAACTGGAACTGTAGAGCCTTTTCCTTCCTTTCCAGACAGAATTGGCCTTTTTCGGATCCATTTTCAAGGACTTTCGGTCTTTTTTTATTTTCATATTTTAGCCGAAATAAAATTCACTTAAATGAAAGCATATATTTTTCCCGGACAGGGAGCTCAATTCCAGGGAATGGGAAAGGATTTATACGAAAATTCTGCCCAGGCAAAGGAGCTTTTTGAAAGGGCCAATGAAATTCTGGGATTCTCCATTACGGATATCATGTTCAGCGGATCGGCGGAGGATCTGAAACAGACCAAAGTAACCCAACCCGCAGTCTTTCTGCATTCCGTGATCTTAAGCAAGGTTTTAGGGGAAAGTTTCAAACCGGATATGGTGGCTGGTCATTCCCTAGGGGAGTTTTCTGCCCTGGTGGCTAATGGGGTGCTGAATTTTGAAGACGGTCTGCGTCTGGTAGCAAAAAGGGCCCTTGCCATGCAGCACGCATGTGAACTGGAAGAATCCACCATGGCAGCTGTTTTAGGTCTGGAAGATCATATTGTGGAAGCTATTTGCGCAGATATTGATGGGGTCGTAGTAGCTGCCAATTACAATTGTCCCGGGCAGCTGGTCATCTCGGGAGAAACCAAAGCCGTTGAGAGCGCCTGCGAAAAATTAAAGGAAGCCGGAGCAAAAAGAGCCCTGATCCTGCCTGTGGGCGGTGCTTTTCATTCTCCCTTAATGGAACCTGCACGGGAGGAACTCGCCGCGGCTATAAAGGAGACTGAATTCAATAAACCTATATGTCCGATTTACCAGAACGTGACCACTTTTGCAGTGACAGATCCTGAAAAGATCAAGGAAAACCTCATATTTCAACTGACAGCTCCCGTAAAATGGACTCAGAGTGTACAAAATATGATAGCTGACGGCGCCACAGAATTTGTAGAAGTGGGACCGGGGAAAGTTTTACAGGGACTGGTGAAGAAAATAGACAGAAAGGCGGAGGTAAGTTCTGCTGAACCAGTTTAATTCCAACACATTATCCAATTAAAAAGGGAGAATTCACATCTCCCTTTTTCTTTTCTATATCTGATTTCTTTCTCCCTAGCTGGCTACAAATTCAATTACTGTCCTGGTAATGAAATCAATCTGTTCGTCATCCAGTTCCGTATGCATAGGCAGGGCGATCACTTCCTTTACCAACTGATTGGTAACCGGGAAATCTTCTTCCTTATATCGGCTATCGGCATAAGCTTTCTGGCTGTGCAATGGGATCGGATAATAGATTCCGCAAGGGATTTCCTTCTCATTCAAATGCTCAACCAGAGCATCCCGCTTTCCATTCGATATTTTTAAGGTGTACTGGTGGAATACATGGGTATCCTCAGCTCCAACGATCACAGGTATTTCAATATTCTCCCGTCCTTTAAAAGCTTCAGAGTATTTGGCAGCCGCGTTTTTTCTCGCGGAGTTGTATTCCTCCAGTCTTGGAAGTTTTGCCCTCAGGACTGCAGCCTGAATACTGTCCAGCCTGGAATTCACTCCCACCACATCATGGTGGTAACGCTCGTACATTCCGTGATTCACAATTCCTCTCAGGGTATGCGCCAGCTCATCGTCATTGGTGAAAATAGCTCCTCCATCCCCATAGCAGCCAAGGTTCTTGGAAGGGAAAAATGAGGTAGAGGCTACATGCCCAATGGCACCGGCTTTTTTGGTGTACCCATCTGCAAAATGATAATTGGCCCCTATTGCCTGGGCATTGTCTTCGATCACAAAGAGATTGTGTTCTTCGGCAATTTCCATAATCGCATCCATATCGGCAGGCTGCCCGAAAAGGTGTACAGGAACAATTGCACGGGTCCTCGGGGTGATTGCCCTCCTGATGGCCTCGGGATCAATATTAAAAGTATCAGGCTTTACATCAACGAGTACGGGGGTAAGCTGTAACAGAGCAATGACTTCGACGGTGGCGGCAAAGGTGAAATCTGCTGTAATGACTTCATCTCCCGGTTTTAATCCGAGTCCCATCATGGCTATCTGAAGCGCATCTGTCCCATTGGCGCAAGGAATCACATGTTTAACCTCGAGGTATTCTTCCAGTTCCCGCTGAAAATTCTGCACTTCGGGACCATTTATAAAGGCCGTGGTATCCAGCACCTCCAGAACAGAAGAGTTGACCTGGTCTTTTATTTTTTCGTATTGACCCTTAAGATCAACCATTTGTATCTTTTTCATCTAATGAATTTAGGGTGACGAATTTACGAAATATAGCTCCCTTCACCAATCCTAATTTCTTAATTTAGCCTTACAAAATTGATCTTGGAGAGCCTCTACAACATATTGATCCGTGCCGCAGACAGACTTCTTCCGTTTGGGGGCCTGCTGGGGGATAAAATGAAGCTCTTTTCCGAAGGAAGAAAGGATATTTTTCCTCAGCTCCAGAGGAACATCTCCTCCACCGACAGGACTGTATGGATTCATGCGGCATCCTTGGGGGAATTCGAACAGGCTGTTCCCGTCATTGAACAACTGAAAAAAGATTTTCCTCATTACAAGATCGTTGTCAGTTTCTTTTCGCCTTCGGGCTATGAGATCAAGAAAAACAGTCCTTTGGCTGATGTGATAACCTATTTGCCTCTAGACACCAGGAAAAACGCAGAGAAATTTATGGATCTGGTACACCCGGAGTGGGCAATTTTTATAAAATATGAATTCTGGCCGAATTTTCTGGTGGAGTTAAAGGCAAGAAAGATAAAGACGCTCCTGGTTTCGGGCAGTTTCCGTAAAGATCAGGTGTTTTTCAAACCTTATGGAAAATGGATGCAGAACTACCTTAGCAGTTTTCAGCACTTCTTTCTGCAGGACCAGAAATCGGCTGACCTTCTTAAGGAAATTGGGTATAAAAATATTACAATAAGTGGGGATACCCGTTTTGACAGGGTTTCCGGTCAGATCGAACACGACAATTCCCTGGACTTTATTGAGAATTTTAAAAACAGTCAATTGTGTCTGGTAGCGGGGAGTACCTGGCCCGAGGATGAGGAATTACTTCTGGAATTTATTAATTCATCAGAGGACATAAAGATCATAATTGCCCCTCATACGATACAGGCGCAGCGGATAAATCAGCTGAGAGAAAAAATCAAAAAGAAAACGCTCCTGTTTTCCCAGAAGGAGGGCCAAGATCTTGGCTCTTTCCCGGTATTTATTATTGATACTATTGGCCTACTGACCAGGATCTATAGCTACGCCGATATAGCCTATGTAGGAGGTGCCGCCGGGACTACGGGTTTACATAATATACTTGAGCCGGCGACTTTCGGGGTACCGGTTGTTATTGGCAAGAATTTCGACAAATTTCCGGAGGCCAAACAACTTCGAAAACTGGCCGGATTATTTTCCGTCTCCTCTTCCGAGGAAGCAACCTCCGTTCTGACAAAGTTGTCTCGGGACAAGAATTTCAGGGGAAAAACAGGCCTGATTGCGGAACATTTTATTCAATTCAATACGGGAGCAACGGAATCTGTCATGAGGTATATTCATAAATTTTCTTAAAAAGACGAAAATAAGTTATAATATTCTTTCGCAGTCTGAGTCCTTTAGTTACTTTGGTAGTTCATTTCAAAACTAAAAATCAATGAAAAAGCAAATTTTGACTTTAGTATTTATGGCATCCTGCCTTTCCTTTGTTTCCTGTCGCGAAACTGTGAAAGAGGAAACGGTGGTAAAAGAGGTGGAAGCCGACCGCGAAATAGAACGAGCTGAGGTTGAAGTTGAAGAAGAGAATGAGGGAATACTCGAGCGCGCCGGCGAGGAAGTGGATCAGGAAGTTAATAAAGAAATAAACGAAGAAATTGATAATATTGGAGACGACAATTAGGACAGAGAAAATTTAATATTTCCCTATTTCCAGTTCTCCAGGCTAAGAATAAGAACTTCTTATTCAGCTCTATCAATATTTTTTATGAAAACTTTAGCAGTCAATACGTTAAAGTACAAATAGTTTCTCTAATTTTGTTAGAACCAAACCTAAAAAACAACCATATTATGAAAAAAGTAATTTTGTTATTCGCTTTGCTCTTTACAGTGAGTAGTTCATTTATTTCCTGTAGAGAAACCCGAAATGAAGATACCGACGTAGAGGTAACTGACGATCTTGACAATGTTGATGAAGACGTTGAGGATGCAGCAGAAGACGTAGGTGACGGAATTGAGGAAGGTGTGGATGAAGTTGGAGATGAGGTGGATGAAGAATTTTAGATAACATCTCACACAGCCTTTTCTTCTATTGAACTTGAAGAAATCCTTATTAATAAATAGAAAACTCCGGCCAATGACCGGAGTTTTTCCATTTATAGGCTTTATGATCTTTTTGAAAACCTCACCAATGAATCCTTATGAAGTCTTTGCACTCGTGGCCCTGATTTCGTTTCTGAGTTCCTCCATGGACTTTTGAAGCTGCTTTAAGAGGCTGTTCTCTGATTGAGCCTCAAGATTAAAGGTAAGTTTGCTGTTTACCTGCCAAAGTTCCTGTACGTCGCTTATATTGATTTCTACAGGTACATATTCCGTATTAAGGGAGACAAGGATTATTTTGGTAGGATCGGGAGAGCGTTGCAGCGATTTGACCAGAACTGAATCAAATAAGACAACTACATATACTTTATTAAAATTGATCTCTTCTATGGTGGGTACGGCCTTTCCTAATACCCATTCCCCGGGCCGAAGGTTGGGCAGCATACTGTCTCCTTCCACCTGAAATCCCCTATAAGTGGCATTACGGTACTCCGGAAGCGGCATATCAAAGGCGGGGAGTTGCTGGTACCACTCCACATCCTGGACGTTATGAGGGTAACCCGCCGCAGCCTTTACGTTTACCAGAACAATATTCTCATTTTCGGCACTGTTGATACTTATAACTTTCGGACTTACATCTCCTTTTGTGATTTTGAGGAATTTCTGGGTACTTTCTCCAAAGATCCAGAGAGGATTGATTCCGAAAAGACGAAGCAGTTCAGCAACCACCCTTCCCGAAAGTTTAGTCCTCCCCCGCTCTATATCTGCAGTAGAGTTATTGATTCCTAAAAGCTTAGCAAATTCGGATTGGGTGAAATTATTCTCCTCCCGAATTTCTTTAAAACGCCGAATATCGATAGTTTGTTCTGTTCCCATACAACAAATATAAATTTTTTTGGAATTAATCCGAATATTTTCTAGGAATTATGCCTTCGGGAGGTGCCAAATAAAAAAGCAGCCGTCTCCGGCTGCTTTTATTTTTAAAAATGGTGATTAAATTACTTTTTAGAAGAAGAGACAATCTGTTTTACAAATACTTCCCTGTCTGTCACCAACTTGACTACATACATCTGATTTGCTTTTAGGGCGAAATCAACGTTTAATGTAGTTACATCACCGGCAGTTACCTTATTATCCTTATACTTTCTAAGGAATTTACCTCTCATATCAAAGATCTGGATCTCAACGTTTGACTCGTATTCGAAGTCGTATTTGACATTGATCACTTCATTAAAGGGAACAGGATAAGCATCGAAACCACTTATAGCAGCGGATTTGTTCCTGCCATTACCTTTGCCGTTTCCATTGCCTGAATCATTATCGGCGCTATCAGAGTCATCATTATCACAGTTGATACTGGCACCGTCAAAGGCATTGCCTCCTTCAGATCCATTGATCAATCTGCTGTCAGAGCATTCGCACAGAATTTCGCAGGCTACTCCATGGATAATGACATAAACATCACCACCTCCGTTAACTTCAACCGGTCCAACAGTATAATTCTGGACTCCTCCCCCTAAATCAGGGTTAAAGTTAAACTGACCTGGAGCAACCGTTTCCTTACCATTTTCCATGGTTGGTATCGGTTCACAGCCAATATAGACATGAGCTTCGTTAAGGACAAAGTTCCTGTCCTCCTCGCTGAACATGTTATAGGTCACTGTGACAGCACTTCCATCATGTACAACAGTAGCTGTACCGGTTCTGGTTCCTTTAGGAATATCGCACTGTCCAGCCCCTCCGTAAAGGTCGAAAACTGTGGTGGAATTGGCACTTATACTATTCGTCCAGCCCCAACGGTTGAAACCGTATTCAGAGAAGCATTCACTTGTAGCTTCATTATAAGCAAAGATGGTCTCACAATTGTCTACGAGTTCAATTTCTCTTACAATGGTAACCACTTCTTCCTCGGCAGCATTACCACAGGCATCGGTCACATTGAAAGTATACTCATAAACCTCTGAACACTCGTCTCCACCAACCAGTTCTGGGAAGGCAGTAATCTCGCCTCCGTCGGAACAGTTATCAGTCCAGGTAGCAGTAAGACTGGCGGGAACGTCGGTCTCGCAGACATTTTCTACTATCGGAGGTGTAATTACAGGAGCTTCGATATCTGGTATTACTCT
>CAMPJY010000103.1 GCA_946887025.1 uncultured Salinimicrobium sp. | reverse complement strand
ATGATAAGGTTTTAGTTCTTAAAGTGTGGGATTGCCGCCAAAATCCAGATAAACTGAAATTCCCGAAATAGTTCTTTTGCCCGTTTAATCATCTACCTAAAGCTTCCCCTATCGCGGAACCTATGCAACCTCAGGATTACTTAAAAAGACTCCAAAAGCAATTTCAGGAACATTCTGATCTTGAACTTGCAAGGGGTCAGGAGGCCTATATGCGAAACCAGTTTGATTTCCATGGCATAAAAACCACGGCAAGGCGGGAACTGCAGAAAACCTTTTTGAAGAAGGAGGATCTGCCCCTGCGGGATGACCTCCTTGCTATTGTGAAGAATTTATGGGAGAAGCCGCAAAGGGAGTATCAGTATTTCGCACAGGAGCTTTTTTTCAGGTTTAAGAGGGAGCTTCAGCCTCAGGAAATAACTGTTTTTGAATACATGATCACCCATAGATCCTGGTGGGATACGGTTGATTTTATCGCTGCCAATCTGGTAGGTCAATATTTCAGGAAGTTTCCTGAACAGCGGGCAGAATATGTAGAAAGATGGCTGGCCACAGGGAACATCTGGCTGCAGCGGACGGCGGTGATCTTTCAGGTAAAATACAAAAAAGAAACAGACACCAAACTTCTGGCTTTGACTATTGACAGGTTGTTGGGCAGTAGGGAATTCTTCATCAACAAAGCCATCGGCTGGGCCCTGAGGGAGTATAGTAAAACCGATCCTCAGTGGGTGGTGGATTTTGTTGAACAAACTGAACTCAGCAGGCTAAGCCGGGTGGAGGGGCTGAAGTGGTTAAACAGGTCTGCTAGGTAATACCAATGGCGTATAATGGTTCCTTTTGGACAGATGTCGCTCCTCCGGAACTGGAGGGGGTGGGAATGACGATTTCTACAAAGATGTCCCTCCTCCGGAGGTAAAACAAACCGTGAGCCCCGAGACGACATGTGCCTATAAGCCATAAAAAAACCGCCTTCAGAAGACTGAAGGCGGTTTTATATATGATTAAAAAAAGCTTATCCTAAAGCAACTCTTTCAAAAGCAACAACGTTAAGATCGTTATCGGCCGTTTTCACGTACTCGGCAACGCTCATTTTGCTGTCTTTGATGTAATCCTGGTTAACCAGGGTATTGTCCTTGAAGAAACGCTTGATCTTTCCTTGAGCGATATTGTCAAGCATAGCCTCCGGCTTGCCTTCCTGTCTCAATTGATCCTTGGCGATCTCGATTTCCTTCTCGATCACCGACTGGTCAACACCTTCTTCGTTAAGGGCAACAGGGTTCATGGCAGCAGCCTGCATGGAAACGTTTTTAGCTACTTCTTCCCCGTTGTCAACTTTCTTGGAAAGTCCGGTAAGAACAGCGATCTTGTTTCCGGCGTGGATGTATGATCCAACGAAAGGAGCTTCCAAGGTTCTGTAGTCTCCGATCTCAATCTTTTCACCAATAACTCCGGTCTGCTCAGTAAGTTTTTCCTGTACGCTAAGGCCGTTGTAATCCTTGGCAAGCAATTCTTCTTTAGAAGAAGTTTCAAGAGCAAGTTCAGCGAAATCGGTAGCCATTTTCACGAAAGAATCGTTTTTGGCAACGAAGTCGGTCTCACAGTTCAGGGAAACGATCACCCCTTTGGTATTGTCGGCGTTTACGGTAGCAATCACGGCTCCTTCAGAAGATTCTCTGTCGGCACGGTTGGCGGCTACTTTCTGACCTTTTTTACGAAGGATCTCGATAGCAGTGTCGAAGTTTCCTTCGGCTTCCACCAATGCTTTCTTGCAATCCATCATTCCGGCACCGGTAGCTTGTCTAAGTTTATTTACTTCTGCGGCGGTTATATTTGCCATAGTCTTGAATTTTATGTTTATGAAAGACCTGCCAGATTTTCATATCCTGCCAGGTCTCTAATTAAAAATCTATTCTTCCTCTTCAGATGAATCAGCCTTGTCAAGAGTCTCGGATTTAGACTGAAGTCTAACCGGCTCCTGAGCTTCTTTCATTGCTTTTACATCTTCCGGATCAGTAGAAGGAACTTCGGCCTCTACAGCTGGTTTAGCAGCTTTAGGAGCTCTTTTTGTTCTTTCTGGTCTATCTTCACTGTCCTCTTCCTTGTCTTCTTTACCGGAAGCCTTTCTTTCAGAAAGACCTTCGATGATAGCTTCAGACATGTAAGAAACCACTTTGTTGATGGATTTTGAAGCATCGTCGTTTGCAGGAATCACGTAATCCACATCTCTTGGATCTGAATTGGTATCGACCATTGCAAAAATTGGAATGTTTAATTTTTGAGCTTCTTTAACCGCAATGTGTTCACGAGTGATGTCAACTACGAAAAGGGCACCTGGAAGGCGGCTCATTTCAGAGATTGATCCTAAGTTTTTTTCCAACTTAGCTCTTAAACGATCTACTTGTAAACGTTCTTTTTTGGAAAGGGTGTTGAAGGTACCGTCTTTCTTCATTCTATCGATAGAAGCCATTTTCTTAACAGCTTTTCTGATAGTGATGAAGTTGGTCAGCATACCACCAGGCCATCTTTCAGTGATGTAGGGCATGTTGGCTTTTTCAGCCAGTTCTGCAACAATTTCCTTTGCTTGTTTCTTGGTAGCTACGAAGAGGATTTTTCTTCCGCTGGCTGCAATTTTGTTCAGGGCCTCTCCGGCTTCCTGCATTTTAGCAGCACTCTTGTATAGGTTGATGATGTGAATCCCGTTGCGCTCCATGTAAATGTATGGGGCCATGTTTGGGTTCCATCTTCTGGTAAGGTGTCCGAAATGTACACCTGCGTCAAGTAATTCTTTGACTTCTACTTTGTTTGCCATTTTTGTAATAGTTTACGTTCTGTTGAGATAGCAATAGACAAGTGGCGATCTGTGATCAGGCCTTCCCTATTTAGATGCTAAACTAACTCCGATGCCTGCCTTGATTTACGCAGCATGACAAAGGATAACAACATTTCTAATTTGTAAATGAACTTTGGTGACTTGGCACCAGTAAATATTAACGTTTGGAGAACTGGAATTTCTTACGGGCTTTCTTCTGACCGAATTTCTTACGTTCCACCATTCTCGGATCTCTGGTCAACAAACCTTCTGGTTTAAGAGTAAGTCTGTTTTCAGCATCCAACTCTACCATGGCTCTGGAGATAGCAAGACGAATAGCCTCAGCCTGTCCTGTGATCCCACCACCGTAAACGTTAACCTTGATGTCAAAGCTCTCGTTGTTTCCGGTCATGTTAAGCGGCTGTCTTACTTTATACTGTAAGGTACCTGTAGAGAAGTAATCCGATACGTCTTTTTTGTTCACGGTGATGTTCCCGCTTCCCTGGGCAACATAAACACGTGCAACTGCCGTTTTTCTACGGCCGATTTTGTGAATGACTTCCATTACTTAAGATCGTTTAAGTTAATAGTTTTTGGTTTCTGGGCCTGAAGATCGTGTTCAGCGCCATTGTAAACCCTTAGATTACGGAAAAGAGCTGCACCCAATTTGTTTTTAGGTAACATTCCTTTTACTGCTTTTTCAACAAGTCTCTCAGGACCTTTCTTGAATAATTCCGTTGCAGTTAAACTTCTCTGACCCCCAGGATAGCCGGTGTGGCGAATGTATTCTTTCGAATCCCATTTCTTTCCTGTTAAGTTGATCTTCTCGGCGTTGATAACAATTACGTTATCGCCACAATCAACGTGTGGGGTGAAATCAGCTTTGTACTTTCCTCTTATCAGCTTAGCAACTGTAGAGGCCAGTCGGCCCAGGGCCTGTCCTTCAGCATCTACCACAACCCACTCTTTATTGACAGTGGCTTTGTT
This sequence comes from uncultured Salinimicrobium sp., assembly GCA_946887025.1. The sequence continues at coordinate 6,546 of CAMPJY010000103.1, read as the reverse complement.
GGCAGAAACCGTTTTGTAGCTTAATGTGTCCACACTAATTAAATTTACTTAATAATTAAACATTCCTTTCCCTGCATAAAACAGGGGTGCAAATGTACAATTATAAATTTATAATTCAAATGCCGATTTCATTAATTTGTTTTGGCTGAAGTTTCTGATTCTCAGTCCGCTCTATTTCCCTGAGTTTTTCCTGATGAACCCTTCCAGGAGAGTGCCTGCTTTTGCCAATTATATGCTAATAATTCCAGGTAATGTTGGATGTGATAAGTTAAATCTATTTGTAGGAATAATTACCTGCACCTACATTTGTTTATCGACAAACTACACATAATCAAGGTTTAACAACACAAAAAAGTTAAAATTCTTTACAGAACTAGATTGCTGTTGTAGTTTTGTCCCCGCTAAGAAAAGCTTAATAAAAAGTTAAAAACTAGAAGGTTACGAAGATGATGAAAAAAATAATGCTATTGGGAATGCTTGCGCCACTTTTTGTGGCCTGCTCGGCCGAAGATCCTGCTATTGAGGAATCTTCAAATGAAGTTACGGAAGGGCTTCATCAGACCTATGATATCCAGTCCGAAGACCTGGTGGGAAAATGGAATCTGGTATCAATGAATTCACTGGACGTACCTGTGGATCTGGACCTGAATTCAGTCGAAAGTAAAGATATATTGACTGAAACAACCTGTTTTGAAAGTATGTATTTCAATTTTGACCTTAACGGAAAGGTGACTACCAGGCAGGCGAGACTATTTTTTGAAACAGAGTCCGGTGCCATGGCCTGCGATGCAGGTACGTATTCTGCCGATTACGTAGTAGATGGGAATGTTTTGACAGTGAATTTCACTTTCCAGGGTATTTCTTCATCTGAAAACAGGACCATTGATGTATACGAAGAGAATGGGGAAGAGTTTTTAGAAATGGAGCTTACCTATGCTGAGGCCAAAGCCTACATCAGCAACCCTGATTTTGTTTCTCCCACCGGAGCAACCAGTGTGGGTGCGGTGACTATGCTATACAAGAAGGAATAGGAATTATTTGCCCCCCTCTATAAAAAGACCCCGAAGTTTTCTTTCGGGGTCTTTGTTTTTAGAACTAAAGGGAATTCAGGTTCCTTATTAATGCGCCTCGAGCCAATCAGCCCCGACTCCCATATCAACTTCCAGAGGAACATCCAGGATATAGGCTTTTTCCATTTCTGTCTTGATCAAAACCTTGATTTCCTCCAGCTCGGGCTTATACACATCGAACACCAGTTCATCATGTACCTGCAGCAGCATCTTGGTTCTGTAGTTTCCTTCATTTAGACGTCGATGAATATTTATCATTGCCAGTTTAATGATATCGGCGGCACTTCCCTGAATGGGAGCATTCACGGCGTTCCTTTCAGCGGCACCTCTCACCACGGCATTGCGGGAATTGATGTCGCGAAGATAACGACGACGCCCCAGCACGGTTTGAACGTAGCCATTTTCACGGGCAGACTGTACCTGCTCACTGATAAAGTGACGAAGTTTGGGGTAGGTCTTGTAATAAGTGTCGATCAGTTCCTTGGCTTCCCCACGGGAAAGGCTGGTCTGGTTGCTTAGGCCAAAAGCCGATACCCCGTAGATGATCCCGAAGTTCACACTTTTGGCGTTGCTCCTCATTTCCCGGGTGACTTCTTCAATGGGGATGTGGAACACATTGGCTGCAGTGGAGGCATGGATATCCTGGTTCTCCTGGAAGGCCTTAATCATGTTTTCCTCCTGACTCAGGGCAGCGATAATTCGCAGTTCTATCTGCGAGTAATCCGCCGCCAGCAAAACGTGATCCTCGTCCCTTGGAATAAAGGCTTTGCGGATCTGCCTTCCCCTCTCGGTCCGGATGGGGATGTTCTGCAGGTTCGGATTGTTGGAGCTCAACCTGCCTGTCGCTGCGACGGTCTGCATATAATCGGTATGCACCCTCCCCGTGCTTTTCTCCACCTGCAGGGGCAGGGCGTCCACATAAGTGTTCTTCAGCTTCACCAGCCCTCTGTAATCCAGTACCTGCTGTACAATTTGATGCTCCTGCGCCAAAACGGAAAGAATTTCCTCTCCTGTGGAATATTGCCCGGTTTTAGTCTTCTTGGGCTTTTCTACCAGTTTCAGCTTTTCGAAAAGAATGATTCCCAATTGTTTTGGGGAGCCAATATTAAATTCCTCGCCTGCTGAGGCGTAAATCTCTGCTTCCAAAGCACAGATATCCTTATCCAGGACTTCGGAAAGCTCCTTCAGAAAATCCTCGTCCAGGTTTATCCCTTCCAATTCCATGGAAGCCAACACCTTTACCAGCGGGATCTCGATCTCATTAAAAAGTTTTTCGGTATTTGTTTCCTTCAGCTCCTTTGAAAAATGCTGCTTCAGCTGAAGAATGACATCCGCATCCTCGGCAGCAAATTCGGTTTGTTTGTCTAAAGGAATACTGCGCATGGTCTTTTGCTGTTTTCCTTTTCCGAGCAACTCCTCAAGAAATACGGGAGTATAGTTAAGATAAGTTTCCGCCAGCACATCCAGTCCGTGGCGCATATCCGGATTTATCAGGTAATGCGCAATCATGGTATCGAACAGCGGGCCTTCCAGCTGTACATTGTATTTAGCGAGCACCTCGATATCCTTCTTCAGGTTCTGGCCTATCTTTTCAATACTCTCCGATTCAAAGAAAGGGCGCAGCAGCTCGATGGTCTCCTGAGCTTCCGTCCTGTCGGCGGGGAGAGGGACATAATATCCTTTCCCGATTTCCCAGGAAAAGGCAATCCCGATGATCTCTGCGGAAAGGGGATTCAGGCTGTCGGTAGTCAGATCGAAACAGACGCTGCTCTGTTTCATCAGGTTCAGTACGAAGAAATTCATCGCCATCCCGGGTGCCACGCTCTGGTATACGTGCGGCAGATTTTGAATAGTCCGACGGCCTGAAACCTCTTCCACACCTTCTGCAGCTTCCCCTCCGAAAAGGGAGAACTGGCCTGAACCCGCTGTGGGAGGCATGGGAGCGGTGCCAACTATGGAGGAGGCGGTGCGCCCCGAAGTATCCTCCCCGGAAAATATTTTCAGGAATTGCTCCTTAAGCCTTCTGAATTCCAGTTCCTCAAAGATCTCCTGCACCTTCTGGCTGTCCGGCATGGAAAGTTCAAAATCCTCGGCGTGAAATTTCACATCACAGTCGCACATGATGGCAGCGAGTTTTTTGGAAAGCAGTCCCAGTTCGGCGTTTGCTTCTACCTTTTCCCGCATTTTTCCCTTAAGCTGATGCGTGTTGGCCAGCAGGTTTTCCATGCTGCCAAACTCTTTGATGAATTTCTTGGCAGTTTTTTCTCCCACTCCGGGAAGTCCCGGAATATTGTCCACAGCATCTCCCATCATTCCCAGAAAATCAATGACCTGCTCAGGGCGTTCCACTTCAAATTTTTTCTTAACTTCAGGAATACCCCAGATCTCTATCCCGTTCCCCATACGTGCAGGGCGGTACATGAAAATATTTTCAGAAACCAGCTGGGCAAAATCCTTGTCAGGGGTCACCATATAAACACAATAACCTTCTTTCTCGGCCTGTTTGGCGAGGGTACCTATCACATCGTCCGCCTCACAGCCGGGCTGCACCATCACGGGAATATGCATGGCCTCCAGGATTTGCTGTATATATGGAATGGCCTGCAGAATAGGCTCCGGGGTGGCATCGCGATGACCTTTGTAAGCTTCATATAGCTCCGTCCTCGCCACGCTGCCTTCCTTGTCAAAGCAGACCGCCAGATGGTCAGGTTTTTCCCTTCTGATCACGTCAAAAAGGGAATTGGTGAATCCCATTATGGCGGAGGTATCCAGACCTTTCGAATTAACTATGGGGTTATTAATAAAAGCATAGTATCCCCTGAATATCAGGGCATATGCGTCAAGTAAAAAAAGGCGTTTCTGCTCGGCCATGGGAAAAGAATATCTGGAAATTGTGAATTTTTCAGTTTCCTCAAAACTACAAAGTAAATGGCATTGTGGCAATTTCTTCCCCGGAAAAGGATAATCGTGCAGGAAGGGTATATTAATTGCATGGAGAAACAGGAATGTTGGCCGTGAATAAATTATCTTTCGGCCTTTTTACTTTTAGAACCCATGCGCTGGATAATTTTTATTGGAATTTACATTGTTCTGGATATTTACGCTTATCAGGCCTTTAAAACCGTAAGCCGTCATAGCTGGATCTACTATATATACCTGTTTTTTTCCCTGGGGGTGCTTGCCAATCTCATCTATCAGTGGAACGTACCCGAAGGCAATGCCCTCACCGGGGCCAGGAGTTATGCCATTGGTTTTTTCCTCGCATTTTTTGTCCCGAAGATTCTGATGTTCGTCCTGCTTTTCGGAGAGGACATAATCCGGGTAATAGTTGCCGGGTTCAACAAATTAACCCATTCGGGGGATGACTTTTCCATTCCTTCCAGAAGGCTTTTCCTCAGCCGGCTTGCGCTGGGAATAGCAGCAATACCTTTTGCATCGTTTCTGTATGGGATGTACCAGGGACGCTATAACTTCAGGGTCTTAAAATACACTCTCTATTTCGAAGATCTGCCGGATGCCTTTGACGGGTACCGCATCAGCCAGATCAGCGACGTACACTCTGGCAGTTTTGACAATCCTGAAAAGATACAGTACGGGATTGACCTGCTCAATGAACAGCAGAGTGACGTGATCTTTTTCACCGGTGACCTGGTCAATAACAAGGCTTCTGAAATGGAAGGCTGGATAGCACGTTTCGGAGGATTAAAAGCGAACGATGGGGTATATTCGGTACTGGGGAACCACGACTATGGCGATTATGCCGAGTGGCCTTCTCCTGAAGCCAAAAAGGCTAATCTTTCCGCACTAAAGAATGTTCACAGGGAGATGGGCTGGAAACTTTTGCTGAACGAACACCGTTTCCTGGAGAAGGACGGGCAGCGCATTGCCATAGTGGGAGTGGAGAACTGGGGTGCGGGAGGTTTTAAGAAGGCGGGAGATATCGACATGGCGTCTGAAGGATTGAAAGAAGAGGATTTCAAAATCCTGTTATCCCATGATCCCTCGTACTGGCAGGAGAGGATAAAATCAGATCCAAAGAAATATCATCTCACCCTGAGCGGGCATACGCATGGAATGCAATTTGGAATTGAGATTCCCGGATGGTTCCGCTGGAGCCCAGTACAGTATCGCTATGAAAACTGGGCGGGGATCTATGAAGAATTCGGTCGCTATATCAACGTAAACCGGGGTTTTGGATATCTTGCTTACCCCGGAAGGGTGGGAATCTGGCCCGAAGTTTCAGTTATAGAACTTCGAAAGGGTTCAAAACCAGCCTAAACCAAATATTTTGTTATATTTGATTTCGGGGATTCACAGGCTGTTGTGGCGTGTGATCCCTGAAACCCTCTAATACATTGGGAATATGTCAAAATTTGGGGAATTAATAGACCTGCGCGTTCCTGTACTTCTGGACTTTTATACCGAATGGAACGAAGCCTCGGTGGCCATGCATCCTGTACTAAGAGATGTGGCCGCAGCCCTTGGAGACAAGGCGAAAGTGATCAAAATCGATGTGGATAAGAATTCCGAACTCGCAGAAGCCCTGCGGGTCAAAGGACTGCCCACCCTGATGATCTACAAGGAAGGGGAAATGAAATGGCGGCAGAGCGGGGAGCAGGATGCCAACACACTTATCGGTTTAATTCAGGAATACGTTTAGATCCTCCGTTGCTTTTCGATTTTCCTGAAGGGAATCCCTCCAAATGTCCATTGATCGCACGGAAAGCATAGCCTTTTTCTAAGTAGTACTGAAGTACTTTGGGGAGGACCGCTTTCAGATTCTTTTCAGCCTTCAGGCTGTCGTGAAATACGATGATACTTCCCGGATCCGCATTCTTCAATACATTCTGACGGCATTTTTCAGGGGTGATCCTATGGTCGTAATCCATGCTCAAAACTTCCCACATGACAATGCTGAACCCTTTTTTCCGAAGAAGTCTCGCCTGTTTTTCTGTTAACCTGCCATAGGGAGGGCGGAAGAGTTTGACGGAGCTTTCGGAATTTTCAAAACTTTCGATCTCCTCCTGAGCCTGTAAAACATTCGAAACATATTTCTCGGTGGAAGTCATCCAGCCATTAAGATGGTTGTACGTATGATTTCCAATGGAATGGCCTTCTGCCAGTATTTCCCTGAACACCTCAGGATGTTTCCGAATATTGTCGCCAATACAGAAAAAGCTGGCCTTTGCATTATAGGTTTTCAATTGTTCCAGCACCCAGGGAGTGACTTCGGGAATAGGCCCGTCATCGAAGCTCAGGTAAATAGCTTTTTCGTCTGAAGGAAATTTCCAGATACGATGGGGGAGTAAATATTTTAACAGGAAAGGGATCTTTGCCAGCATGATCAATACACCGAATCAACCTTTTTAAAGATAAAAAAACTTCCGGTTTTTTCCTAAACCGGAAGCATTCTTCAAAAATTATTCTACCGAATCCAGCTGCAGGTCTTCGGTATCCTGTACCTGCCCCTCCAATA
>CAMPJY010000102.1 GCA_946887025.1 uncultured Salinimicrobium sp. | reverse complement strand
TGCTCCGGGACTTTTTTTATAGCCATAGACCTAACAGGATTTCAGAACCTATTGGGTCTATTATTTTTTAGGCCGTCACTTCTTTCTCAATCGTAGCCAGATACCTCTCTGCATCCAGGGCCGCCATACAGCCCGTACCCGCAGCCGTTATGGCCTGCCGGTACTCCTTGTCCTGCACATCTCCGCAGGCAAATACCCCGGGAAGGCTGGTTTTGGTGGATTTCCCTTCAGTAATAAGATACCCGGTACTATCCATTTCAAGCTGATCCTTGAAAATTTCGGTGTTCGGCTTATGACCAATGGCAATAAATAATCCGGTGATTCCGATCTCATCCAACTCGCCGGTTTTGTTGTTTTTAATTCGAAGCCCTTCCACAACCTGCTCCCCGAGCACTTCATCGACTTCAGAATTGAATCGCAGATCGATATTGGCAGTATTGGTAACCCGATGCTGCATGGCTTTTGAAGCCCTCATTTCATCCCCTCGTACCAGCATGGTAACCTTGGAACAGATATTGGCGAGATAGGTAGCCTCCTCAGCTGCGGTATCACCCCCGCCCACTATGGCGACTTCCTGGCCTCTGTAGAAGAAACCGTCACATACCGCACAGGCAGAGACCCCTCCCCCACGCAGCTTCTGCTCGCTGGGCAGCCCCAGGTATTTCGCAGTAGCTCCGGTGGATATGATTACCGTTTCCGCTTCCACTTCCTTTGCGTTATCTATTGTGGCTTTATGAATTCCCCCAATTTCCTTGCTTAGCGCAATGGAGGTAACCATTCCTATTCTTACTTCGGTTCCAAAACGCTCCGCCTGTTTCTGCAGGTCTACCATCATCTGAGGCCCATCTATTCCGTCAGGATACCCGGGGAAGTTGTCTACTTCCGTCGTGGTGGTCAACTGGCCGCCCGGTTCCAGACCGGTGTAAAGCACAGGATGCATATCGGCCCTGGCAGCATAAATGGCAGCCGTGTAACCCGCTGGCCCTGAACCTATGATGAGGCATTTTATTCTTTCAATTGTATCAGCCATAACTCTTTAATTCTTTTAGTGCTTGTAAAAATAATAACTTTAATACAAAAGAACCCCCTGTGGGGATTAACTTTTCTTATAGTCCTATCGATCATTTTGACTCGGCCTGATGTTAAGGAAGGTTTCCGAAAACATGAGACCTTTTCCCAGCCAACTCCATCCCAACGCTATACCAACTCCCAATTAAACAGCCTATAAACAGGCTATAAACAGGTTCTTTACCCGCTTTTTTGCTATTATAAGCGCGTGATACGCCTGTTTATAGCCTGTATACGGCCTGTTATAATGGGACCTGGTCCGAAGCTGATAGGGTTTTGATCACTCCTCATCTAAATGTACTTACCGGAGCGTATCCGCGAAATTTTGTTCCTTTGTAGCTTAACCCTCTGCCAATGACCATCTTTACTGTGCTTGATTTTATAGGAACCTTCGCCTTTGCCGTCTCGGGAGCGCTGACAGCCATGCACAAGAAGCTGGATATCTTCGGGATCTTCATCATAGGTTTCGTCACTGCCATTGGAGGCGGAACTGTCAGGGACGTACTCACGGGAAATACCCCGGTGATCTGGATGGAGGAAACGATTTATGTATACCTAATCGGGGTGGCAGTCATTTTTGCCATCCTGTTCAGAAAATACCTGGCGCACCTGAGCCGTTCACTTTTTCTCTTTGACACCATCGGGCTGGGGGTCTTCACAATTATCGGAGTGGAGGCCGGCTTACGATTCGGCCTGGACCCTATAATTTGCATCGCGCTTGGTGCTATGACGGGCTGCTTCGGTGGGGTGATCCGGGATACGCTGTGTAATATGGTACCTGTTATTTTTCACAAGGAAATATACGCCACCGCCTCTATTGCCGGGGGAATTTTCTACCTGATATTATACGAGCTGGGAGCAACCTCCGACCTGATCTATGTAAGCACCGCCGGGCTCATCATAGTGATACGGCTGCTGGTGGTGAAGTACAGCATCAGGCTGCCTTCTTTTTATGTGAGGAAGAAGGATTTAGACGAAACCGGGGGGATTTAGGAAAGTAAGATTAACCCCTCCTCCACTTCTGAGTGTCTTCAAAGACCCGCTCCAGGATAGCTTTTTCCTCCTGTGAAAAATCGACCTTTCTTCTGGCCATCACCTTTTCCGCGACTTCAAAAGCTTTGGCAGTTTTGAATTCGGTCACTCCGGCACTACCGCCCCAGCTGAAACTGGGAATGAAATTCCGGGGGAAACCTGCCCCAAAGATATTGGCACTGACCCCTACCACTGTCCCGGTATTGAACATGGTATTGATGCCGCACTTGCTGTGATCGCCCATCATCAGGCCGCAGAACTGCAGTCCGGTACGTGCAAAACCTTCCGTCTGGTAGTCCCAGAGCCTCACCTCTGCATAATTGTTCTTTAAATTGGAAGTATTGGTGTCCGCTCCTAAATTACACCACTCCCCTAATACTGAATTCCCCAGATATCCCTCGTGCCCTTTGTTGGAATTGGCAAACATCACCGAATTCTTCACTTCCCCCCCGACGACACACTGTGGCCCCAGGGTAGTTGGTCCATAGATCTTGGACCCCATCTTCAGAACAGAATTTTCACCCATGGCGAAAGGTCCACGAACGAGACTGCCTTCCATTATCTCGGCATTTTTACCGATATAGATGGGACCTGCTGTTGCATTCAGTACTGCGCATTCCACTTTGACCCCTTCTTCCAGGAAAATATTTTCCGATCCCAGCACCTGGTTGGTGGATGAGATAGGCTCAGACTTCCTTTCCCGGGTCAGCAATTCGAAATCAAGAGAGAGGGCCTCTCCGTTCTTGGAAAAAATATCCCAAGTATTGTTCAGCTGAAAGGCAGTGCCTTCAAGTTCAATGGAAGTAAAGCTCTCGAAATTCACCTCCTGATCTTCATAGGCGAAAAAAGCAACGACGTCCTCTTCATGGAAAATGGCCTCATCGGGTTGCAGGTTCCTGATCTGCTCCACCAATTCGGCGGTGGGCAGAAAGGAGGCGTTGATCATGACATTCTCCTCCATCTCCACCATGGGCCAGCGCACGGACAAATAATCTTCCGTAACGGTAGAAGTGGTGGTGTTCAGCCAGTGTTCCCATTTCTCCCGAACCGTTAAGATGCCAATTCTGAGGTCGGCCACGGGCCTCGTAAAAGTGAATGGCAACAAACGATTGCGGGTACTTCCATCGAAGAGAATGTAGTTCATATAATCTGATTTAAGGGGTAAAGGTACAATTATGAGAAAAAAAAATTTAATCCCTAATCGTTTTTCTCCACCACTTCAGGAAAGACTTAACAGATTTCAGAAATCTGTTAAATCTGGCACCTTTATATATGTAATCATCAGGAACAACTTTAACAATATATTTTTCTGAAACCCAATAGCTTAATCTCAATTTATTTCATAAATTTAAAATTCCACTCGCACAAATTCGCCCTCCCGTTAAAACTCATATCGTGAGAAGAATTTGTTGTTTCGTGTGGTTATTTTTTTGCCTTATCGGCAGCTCGGAGGGACAGGTGGGAATTAATACCACTGATCCTAAGGCGCTGCTGGATATTTATATTTCCAATCCACTGGCGCCAGAGATCACCGATGGAATCCTGATCCCCCGGATTGAAAATTTCCCCACCACCAAACCTGGCGTGGCCCAGGATGGGATGCTGGTGTACCTGAAAACGGAGATGAAAGGCTTTCCCAGAGGCTTCTATTACTGGAATTCAGCTACCTCAGGCTGGACTTCGGTTTCCCATACCACCTTATTCAACTTTTATAAAGAAGGTACCAGTCTTCCCGCCGAAGGGGTGCAGGAAGGAATTTATCGATCTGGCAACATAGGCATAGGCGGGGAAAGTCCGGATGCGAAATTAAAGGTTGTCCTGAATGCAGAAACTGATCACACCATCAGAACCGCCATGGAGATCGACAACTCCAGCTCTTCTCCGGATAACGTCACCTACGGGATTTTCTCTAATAACCGAAGCCTTACCAACGACAGGAAATATGGCCTCAAAACCAACGTAAGTGCTGCCGGGAAAGGGGTGCATTATGGGATCTACAACGAAGTTTACCAGAACAGTGTGGAAGAGCTGTACGGCATTTATAACAAGGCTGGACGAACCTACGGTGCTTCCAAAAACCACTACGGGATTTACACGGAAATTGGCACTCCGCTGGGTACGGGATATGCGTATGGCCTTTATAGCATTGCCTGGGGCAGCGATCCGGAAAAGGTCTTTGCAGGATACTTTGCAGGCCGACTAGCGATAGGATCGGTTTTCGACCAGCATTACGTGTTGCCCTCGGAAAGGGGAAGTAAAAACCAGATCCTGAGGCAGGATGAGGAGGGGCTGGTGCGATGGACTTATGCCAATAGACTTGAATTTTCCGCTACAGGTTCGGCAACAGGGAATTTTATGATATCGGATGATACCCACACCCTCAGGATCGATGGGGCTGTAGGTTCCATTACTATACCCGATGCCTCTTTAAATAAAGGAAGGATACTCGTGTTGCTGGGGTGGAACGGGATTTCGACCAAGGGCTTCAATTTCCTGAACGGAGACGATATCTGGGATGTAGGTCCAGCGAGTGTGGTTACCGGAATTTCGGAAGGGGAACGCCTGACCATACAGAGCGACGGGAATCGCTGGATAGTTATCAGCAGGCAATAAAAAAAGGCTCCTGAGCAGGAGCCTTTTCTTTAAGACGGGATCAGCCTTAGGCTATCTCGATCATTCTTTTTGGCTGTGGCTTGGCTTCTTCCTTTTTAGGAAGGCTGATCTCAAGAACGCCATTCTTATAGGAGGCACCAATTCTTTCGATGTCCACGCTTTCAGGAAGACTGAAGCTACGTCTGAAACTGCTGTAGCTGAATTCTTTTCGGGTATACTTCCCGGAGTTATCCTTCACTTCATTCTCCTTTTGATCTTCAGAGGAGATGGTCAGCAGGTCGTTATCCAGTTCGATCTGAAAATCTTCCCTGGATTTTCCCGGAGCAGCAACCTCGACCATGAAAAAGTCGTCAGTCTCCTGAATATTCACGGCAGGAATACTGGTTCCTACTCTGTTAACTCCTGTTGTTCCTCCCAGCCAGTCGTTCCTGAACATGTCGTCAAAAACAGATGGCAGCCAGTTTTCGGGGTTTCTTTTAATTAAGTTCATAATATTATGTTTTTAAAGTTCTACTTAGATGTCAATACATCCTACATTAGGCAAATTGGATACCAATGAGAAATTACTGACAATCCGTCTGATTTAAACTAAAAAACTATGCCATTATGTCGCGCTAAGAAAAAACTCTACTCAACTTTTATCATTTTTCTATAAGAAACAGCCTCTCCCTCGGAGGTAAAGCCTTCAAGGCTTAGTTGATAATCTCCAGAAATATCAGAAGTAAAAAATTCGACAGTAGGCGCAGAATGTAAGTCTACCTCCGGATCCCACAACAGCTGGGTCCGGAAATCCGGTATCCGGAATTTATTGTTTTCCCCTGAATAATTTTGTCGGAAATAATATTTTTTGGGTTCAGGTCTCAACAGATTGAGGGAGTGCAGGTATTCCTTATTACGGCCGACATTGAAATTGCCCTCCAGGGTTTCCACATCAACTATCCCCTGGAAAACCTCCGCCCCCAGGAAGTATTTGTCCCTAAGGATGCCTATGCTCTTTATTCTCTCAGCGGGATAGTTGATGAAATCCCCCTGCTCCTGCACCTGTACCCCATCTACGATCAGCAATGGGGGCAGGGAAGAGGGTACAGTCTGGTTTATTCCAACCATGTTGATCACATCGTCTCCTGTGGCATCCTTTCCGATACTGGCGAATTTTATAATTTCAACAAATGTTTCCTTGACAGTCTTAAATCGAGTATATTCATCCAGCTGGTACACCTGCATTCCCTGCCCGTAAAAAGGAGGTGCCTCAGGTTTCAGCTTGAGAGTGTCGGGTTTGGCCTCAAAATAAGCATTCTCCACCTGATTGTAGACGCTTCGGGCAATAATCATATCCTTCATGGCAGGTGTAAGTAGGAAATTTCCAAAATCAAGACGAGAATAGTCAATGGCGGGAAATTCCTGGAGTTTAACTTCAAATTTCTCCCTGTCTTCCCCCAGCACCTGTATTATGGCCTCCTCCTCCAAATTCAGATCCTGGACATTGAAGAAGAACCTGCCTTTTTCATCCGTTCCTGAGATTCTCAGAATATAATCCTCATCGGGAATGGAAAGGGATACCGCCTTATTTGCAGGGGAAGCATTTATACTACCCTCCCTCGGAATTATCACTCCGGTAAAAAGTTCACCCCGCATTTCAGGGAGCCATACTGCAGATTTGATCTCTGGAGAAAAAGGGGTAGAAGTTTTATCCACGGCACTATTTCCTGATTTCATTACTGGAACCTGGATCGGTTCCAATTTTCGAACGGAAAGTGAATAATTTCCTTCAGGATCAAGCCCCTCCAGGGTCGCAGTGACTTTCTCCCTTCTGCCATAAGTTCCAGCATCAGTACGCAGGCCGGAAGGGCTCTGAAGCTTATCGGACGCGTTGACAGACTGCCCCTTTTCTGCACCACCATCAAATCCCTCTCCTTGTGGCGTTGTTTTCCCACTAAGAAGAGCGTCCTGAGCATTGTTGTATGGATTTATTATGACAAGCTCTCCACTGAAGAACTGTTGTTCCTCCCCATTCAGCATCCACCTAGTATAACCCAGCAATTTATAATTTCCTGAAGGCACGGACGGGGGAATGAAAAAATCTCCCTGTCCTACCCCTGCATCCAGCGCAAGCTTATGCCGGAATACAGGTTTCCCCTCCTCTCCCACGAGCTCCACATAGGCAATTTTACTGAGCTGACTTAAATTTTCTGTTTCTGAATTAAGGCAGTAGAGCCTGTAGTAGAGATACTCCCCTACAAAAAGTAGCGAAGAGTTGTAATGTACAAAAACCTCTTCCTGAGGGGTGTCCTCTATAGCCTGCAGGATTTCCTCCCCCGGGACCCGGACTTGTCCCACAACAGCGGAATTGATAAAGAGGGAAGCTAGTATAAGTAATCTTTTCATATTAATTCCAATTTTTATTCTTCCCAAAATTCCGGAACCACATTGGTCCCTGAAAGGGTACAATCAACACAGGCGCTTCTAATAACTGAATTTCCAGCAGCAGGATCATGATTAAAATATTTCACACTGCCCTCCCTGAGTAACTGAATAGTCAGGTCTAGTGGATATTTGACAGGTTCACAAGGTGCAATAAAAGGAGGCCTGGTCAAGTTCTTATCAAAAAAATCGCTGAAACTGAAAAAGGCCCTTTTCGTGCTAACCTGCGAGACGCTGAAAAAACCGAGAATATTTTCAGAAGAATCCTCCATTGAATGCACATTTCCCGGAATGTGACCAGGCTGGATTTGGGAAAACAGACTTTCCGACTCAGATAGATTCTTCAGGGTTTCATAGAACCTGTAAGCTTCAGGAGTTATTCCATACTGCCTTACCAGAATGCTGTAGCGATGGGACATTTTCGGATCGCCTTTTTCGATGAAATTGACCATTAATCCGTTTACCTTATCCTCACTCAGAAATCCTGTATTGGCAATCACTACTTCCTGTGAAATTTCGGTCCTGTAGCAAATATATTCCTCCCGCATTTTTGGTACCGCAATGATGGTATCTCCCTGTATTTCGAAATCGTAGTACTTGAAATAGGGGGAAACAATCTTGAAAGTTTCCTCATAGGTATATCGATAAAATGAGGCTTCTCCCTGATTCTCCGTTCCCTCGAGCACCATAGCCACCCCTGTGGAACCATCATCATTGCTAACGAAAACAGGTTCCACATCGCCTATGGGAGCACTGGGAACCAGTGCAGCAGGATCGGATTCATAGGTATTCCCGTCAGCTGTAACGATTCGAAGAACATAATTATTTCCAGCCTCAGCCTTAAATTCCTGAACGGAAACATAGATTCCTGGTTCTTCCTCCTGGAAAAGAAATTCCCTGCCCCCATTTTCAATAACGCTAACTCTGGCATTGCTTTCTACCGAAGCATGAGCTTCCTCCAGGGGATAGGTGCGGGTAAGTTTTACCTGGTGCCGCATAAGCTCATCCGTAACGGTCCCTTCCACTACCAGCATGTTTTTAAAACTGCTTTCAGACTCCAGTTCTATGGGCTCAACGCAGGATGTGGCACAAAGGATAAATGATAGAAAGAACAGGATTTTATTGATTGGATTGTTGAACATAATGTCTTGAATTGCCTGAGACTAAAATTTGATATTATAGCTGATAGTGGGTACCGGGACCGAGAAAATGGAACTCTGCAGCGCCTGCACCTCCCCATTCTCGGTAACAAAGAACACCGAATACGGGTTATTGCGGCCCAAGACGTTATATACTGAAATATTCCAGAAACTGTGGGCGAGCTTTGCAATCTTATGGTTTCCTTCAATGTTCAGACTCAGGTCCAGCCGGAAGTAGTCAGGAATCCTGAATTCGTTTCTATCACTATACACCACGAATTCTGCACCATTGAACTCATATTTCCCAACCGGGAAGGTAACCGGGCGGCCGGTCTGATAGATGAAATTCGCTGACATGCTGTAGCGCTTGGTAAATTTATAATTTCCGACAAAACTGAAATCATGAGGCTTATCAAAATTGGACGGGAAATATTCCCCATCATTGACCCTCTCTTCCGGGAATTCGCTGTCAAGCCGCAGCAGGGAACGATTGTAACTATACCCGATCCAGCCGTTCAGATCACCTTTGGTTTTCTTCAGCAGTAATTCTATCCCATAGGATTTGCCGTCCCCCTGGAGCACCTCTGATTCTATCTGCTGGTTGAGAAATAACTGGGCGCCAACTTTAAAATCCAGGCTGTTCCGGGATTTTTTATAGTAACTCTCGAGACTTACCTCATAAGTATTCTCCAGAAAATTTTTATAAAGCCCCAGTGACACCTGTTGCCCTCGCTGTGGCTTTATATTCCGGGAGGAGAGTTTGTACATATCGGTAGGGGAAATCGTGGTGTTATTGGTTAAGGTATGGATATATTGAAAATTGTTGTTATAACTTGCCTTAAGGGAAAGGTCGGGCAACAGCAGGTATCGGGCGGAAAGTCTTGCGGAAAGGCCTCCATACGATTGCATAATCTCGTTTCTCCCATAAGAAATGGTTTCAAGAAGTGTAGCCTCATTTTTTGGTTTCCCCTCTTCATAAATATTCTCTGTGCCTTTACCCAGGGCAGCAAACCAGGAGTACCTGAGGCCGGCCGTAATGGAGAATTTCTCATCAACCTTGAAATCATCAGATACGTATACCGCAGATTCCAGTCCTTTTTCCTGAGGAATATCCATGTACTCAACCGTCGATTCCGAACCTAAAGATTCCAGACTTCCGGGTTCGATCAGATACAGTTTGCTGGCAACGCCATAGTTGAACTGATGTTTTTCATTTAATTTATAATCAAGATTCAGCTTCAACTCGGTTTCGTTGATGCCATACCCCGAGGTGAAATTGTTGTCAAAATTGCTCTCATAATCAACGTTAAACCTGTAATCGCTATTAGTTAAGATCAGGCTCCCTTTGTTTCTGGAGTTGAAACTCCGGTTGTATCGAAGGGTAAGCAGGCGGTTGCTGTAGCTATACAGAGAGTCGGAGGTGATACTGAACCTGTCCTTGCTATAATATCCTGTTGCCTCCACTTCGCTCCTGTCATTAATAATATGATTATACTTTGCTACAATATCATAGAAAGCAGCGGTGCTATTCTTCAGGCTTTCCTCGTCCAGACTTTTAAGTATCCAGTCGGAATAGGTACTCCTACCCCCGACCAGCAATCCTGATTTCCCCTTAATGATCGGCACCTCCAGGGCCAGATTGCTGGTAACCGGTCCTATGGAGGCCTCCCCGGCAAACTGCTGGATATTGGCATCTCTGGTTTTAATATCAAATACGGAGGAGAGGCGTCCTCCATATTCGGCAGGCATACTCCCCTTGTAGATATTAACCTCCCCCGAAGTGAAAGGGTTCAGGGCAGAGAAAATTCCAAAAAAATGTGAGGGATTATAAAGCACAGCCTCGTCGAGGAGTATCAAATTTTGGTCTGCCTTTCCTCCTCGGACATTAAACCCAGCTGCCCCTTCTCCCGCCGTGGATATCCCGGGAAGGGTGGTTGCCACCTTCAGGATATCCCGTTCCCCAAGCACCATAGGAATATTTTTAATTTCCTTTACGTTTATCTGGTCCACTCCAGTATTTGTCTCTTCCACATTTTCCAGGGCATCGGCCTCCAGCACCACTTCCCCTAGCAACTCGAGATTCTCCTCCAACTGAAAATCCA
>CAMPJY010000101.1 GCA_946887025.1 uncultured Salinimicrobium sp. | reverse complement strand
ATGGAAGCAATACGCTGAGTTCTTTTTACAGTAGAACCTTCTTTAATCTCTTTATAAGGACCTAAAAGAACCACCCCTACGTTGTCTTCCTCGAGGTTAAGTACGATCCCTTCCAATCCGTTCTCAAATTCAACCAACTCCCCGTACTGGGCATTTGCCAGTCCGTACACGTTGGCGATACCATCACCAATGTTCAGTACCGTACCAACTTCATCCAGGGAAGCCTTAGCCTCGAAACCGGAAAGTTGTCTCTTTATTATTGCTGATACTTCAGCCGGATTAATTTCTGCCATAATTATATTGAATTAAATGCCGGTCACCTTGAGCGGCCGTTTTAATTAGATTTTTGAAATATATGCGTCGTTTTTAAATTCCCTTTTCAGGTTTCTCAGCTGAGCAGCGATACTTGCGTTGTACTGCAGGTCACCTACTCTAAGGATGAACCCTCCAAGTATGCTCTCGTCCACCAGGTTCTGGATCTTGGCCTCATTTCCGGTAAGCTCCTTAACCTTTGCCTGGATCTTCTCTTCCAGGGCTGGGGTCAGCGGCACTGCGGTGGTCACCTTGGCCACCTGTATATTGTTCATTTCGTTGAACAACTGAGTATAATTCCATGCTACCAGAGGAAGAATGCCGAGTCTGTTGTTTTCAACCAGAACGTCAAATATTCCGGAGGTAACTCCATTGATCCCTGCAAAGACTTCGGTAAGAATATCTTTTTTGCTGTTGGGATTGATAACGGAGCTTTTCAGGACACTTTGCAGATCCTCACTGGAGGCAATGGTTCTGGCGATAAGGCCCATGTCCTTGTTCACCTCTTCTGTTACATTCTTTTCTTTTGCCAGGCTCAATGCGGCTTTGGCGTATCTTAAGGCTGCTCTGTTTCCTTCCATTTCCTTAATTTAGGGTAACATCACCTAACATCTGATCCACCAGTTTGTGCTGTTTCTCTTCAGAAGAAAGCTCCTCACGAAGGATCTTTTCAGCGATCTGGACAGAAAGACTGGCAACCTGACTTTTAATGTCAGCTAAGGCAGCGTTCTTTTCATTCTGGATAGAGGCTTTAGCCTGAGCGATCATCTTATCTCCTTCAGCCTGCGCCTCGTTACGGGCTTCAGCGATCATTTTTTCCTTGATCTCTCTGGCTTCCTTGATCATTGCATCACGCTCCATACGGGCCTCTTGTAGCAACTTTTCATTGTCAGCCTGCAGGTTCTGCATTTCCTTACGTGCGTCTTCCGCAGAAGCAAGGGCAGACTGGATCCCTTCCTCACGGGAATTAAGGGCGTCGAGAATGGGTTTCCACGCAAATTTCTTCAGAAGGATCACCAACACTATTAAGATGGCTATCTGGTAGAAAAACAACCCGACCGAAAAATCATTTACTAACTTTTCCATATTCTATAGTTCTAACTCGTATTGTTTAATTTTAATTAATTCAGGCTTTACTGCCAACCGCTGCAAAGCCTGAATTTCTTTTTTGATTACGCTGCGAAAAGAGCGGCGAAAGCTACACCTTCCAAAAGTGCAGCAATAATAATCATTGCAGTCTGGATTTTACCGGCTGCTTCTGGCTGACGCGCAATACCTTCCATTGCAGCACCACCGATCTTTCCAAGACCAATACCAGCTCCGATAATAATCAAACCAGCTCCAATCATACTCAAATCTAAAGTTTCCATATCTATTTATTAAAATTAAACTTACTCTTATATACGTTTCTAATTAAAGCACAGGGATCTCGTCCTCACCTGAAGGGTGATCGTGATCGTGTTCCTCGACAGCCATTCCTATGTATAGGGCACTCAACAGGGTGAAGATATACGCCTGAAGGAAAGCAACCAGCAATTCAATAACAGCAATGAACAGGGAGAATCCGAAGAAAGCAGGTCCTGCGATCCAGTTTCTGAAGACCACAATAAGTCCCAGCAGCGTCATCATTACCACGTGACCCGCAGTCATGTTGGCAAAAAGTCGGATCATCAGGGCGAAAGGCTTGGTCAGCATTCCCAGGATCTCGATCGGCATTAATACGATCTTCATGACAACCGGTACTCCGGGCATCCAGAAGATGTGTTTCCAGTAACTCTTATTTCCGCTGAACTGGACAATGAAGAAGGTAATAAGGGCCAGGGCCATGGTCACGGCAATGTTCCCTGTTACGTTAACTCCAAGTGGAGTCATTCCTAAAACGTTGAGGATCCAGATAAAGAAGAAAACGGTGAGCAGGAAGCTCATATATTTTCTGTAGTTCTTTCCGATGTTTGGTCTTGCGATTTCATCGCGCACATAAAGCACAAGCGGCTCCAGCACACGTCCGAATCCACCGGGAAGGTCTTTTTTCTTATAGCTTCGGGCAAGGGAGCTGAACATTAAGATCATCAACAGTCCAACTACCAGCATCATCACGACGTTCTTGGTAAGCGAAAAGTCCAGGGCGCGTTCGGTAGTAGGGTAAGGATGCTCGGCAGTCGCGTGTTCGCTGTCCCCATACATGATGGTTCCTTCGGCATCAGTTTTATAGATCTTTCCGTGATATAGTCTGTAGGTCTGCCCGTCTTTGGTTACCAGGTCTTCTCCGTGGTGAAATTCTCCAGCAGAGAATATTTTAAGTCCGTTGTCCCAGAGGATCACAGGCAGTGGGAATCCGTAATGTTTCCCGGCCTCGGCATCGGACCAGAAGGTAAAATAATGTGAATCCTGAAGGTGATGGTCGATAAATGCCTTCACATCCTCCTTGGTATCAACCGCAGCGGTGCCTTCTTGCGGTTCTTTGGCATTTACATTAAAAGACGCAAGGATTAAAAGGCAGCTAAAAATAATTTTCACGAGGTTTTCCTTTTGCATTTTCACGGATTATTTCGGTCCTATAAATTTGGGTGCAAATGTAATGATTTAAATAAAAATAAAACACCTAAATGTTCAATAAGTTTTTACCGGACAGAAACCGTGTATTTATTTGTCTTTATTGAAGTTAGCGCCTTTCAGAATACGGCTCACATAGATGATCTCGAGAACCATACAAAGGGCATATGGGACAAAAAAATGCAGAAAGTCTGCTTTACCAAATTCAAAATCAGAGGTTTTTACCAGAACGAGAAAAATGGCGATCTTGACAAAACTGCTTCCGAGAAAAATGAAACCCAGCTGATCCTTAAGACGTTGGCTCGAAATGATGATACTGCTGGTAAAGAGGAAAGTGATCCCGAAGTTGAACTTATAGGAGAAATTAATGATTTCAACGGAGCCTTCGGGAAAGAACCTTGTAAAGAGATAGGTATGAAGAAGGTAGGTTGCTGCGGCGCAAAGCAGCAGGAGCAGGGAGAAGTTCAGAAGTTGCCGAAGCATGAGGGGAATTATTTATTTAAGCGTTTCAGTTGTTTCAGGACCAGGTAAATGGATGCCATTAATCCAAACAGCACCAGTCCGATGGTGAACCAGTTCTTTTCGGTTTCGTAGTATTCGTCGAGTTTTTTCCCTCCCCAGGCACAAAGGAAGATGGTTGCGCCCATCTGGAAAGCTATTCCAGATAGCATTGCCCAGTTCTTAAGCCGACTTTTCGGTTCCTTTTTGTCCTTCGGGTCGTTCATTTTTCAGGGATTTTATGGCGCCTTTCATGGAACAGCTGGCGTTAAAGGTGGCTCCGGGTTCTACAGCAAGTTTTGAGGCTATCACTTCACCGTCGATAACTGCAGAGGAGCGAAGACTCAGGGTGCCGGAAACAGTCAGGTTGCCGATAAATTTTCCTTCGATATCCGCATTTTCGCATTCCAGGCTGCCTTTCACTTTTCCTTCTTTCCCGATCACCACTTTTCCCGGAGTCTTTACGGTGCCTTCAATGCTGCCGTCTATTCTCAAAGCTCCTTTGGCTTCAATATCTCCGGTTATCCTGGTGCCTGCGGCTATTTTGTTCTGTTCCTTGCTTATCTCGATAGATGGTTTTGAGGTTTTTTCTTTTGAAAACATGCTTTATTGGGGGATTTGATTTAGGGTATTTAAGTAGGCTTGTTTGTTTTTATGGATCTGAACCACACTGTAATTGGTACTGGAAATCGTGAAAAAGGGGATTTCCTGCCCATCTTCCAGAGGAAGTTGTTCTACAAATCCGGCGGCCCTTTCGGGGGTCTGAAAACCATGAACTACAATGAAAAGCTCCTGTGGATCATATATATCCGAGGAAATTTTAAGTCGGGCATTCTCCGGAGCCTCCAGAACCTTTTCTATATTCTTCTGAAGGGAATTTACCGCCGATGCATCTGCCCTCCTCATGGGGAAGATCAGTTTATAGGAATCGGCTATGCTGTCCGCCTGGAATCCCTGGTAGGCAAGATCCGGGATAGCAAGGGTGTAGAGCTGCTGCGCCTTTTTCCCTTCATCACTCTGTGGGTAGGTCAGCGCCACGTAATTCAGGGCCTCCTTGTAAGCATCGAAACCCATCAGGCGACCTGTAGCCATCGCCTTTAGTAATTCAAATTTAGGGACGATCTCTTCACCTGTAAATGCTATAACAGCTTCTGAACTCTGGTGTATTACCTCCTCGTACTCCTGGGCCTCAAAAAGTTCGTAGACCTCAGCATATACAGCATCCGGACTGTTTTCATCCTGCAGGGAAGCCGCAGGGTTCCTGATGATGCTGGCATAGCGGGAATCGGGATATTGATGGAGGATATCATTCTTCAAGGATTCGGCTTTAATTGAAATCCCTTCTTCCTGATATAGCTTATATAGCTGATATTTCGCTGGCAGGACCAGGCGTTCCTCAGGATCATTATTCAGAAGGCCTTCCAGCCTGTCAATGGCGAGCAGGTTCTTTTCGAATTTCTCACCATAGATGAGCCCTAACTGGTAGTAGGCAAAGTTCCTGTCCCCGGCGAGGCTGTCCAGTAATTCAGGATCATCAGGAATCTGATTTATAAAGGTTATCGGATCAAAAACAGGATTGTTTTCGAAAAGCAGTTCCTCATTCAGCACAATTTCAACCGTTTCAGCAGAGGTATTCATACTGCCCCCATAGCGCCAGTTGTCCGTCAATTCAATATTGCCCCATTGCCTGAAAAATTCTTCCTTTCCATAAGCCACGGTGGTGGGGTTGTAGAAATAGAAGGCATTGGAGGGATCAGGCACTCCGGGAATCCCCTGCTGCATCGGATCCAGGAAGCCTCCGGGTTGTGCCGCCTGTCCTTCCGCGGTGGCGGTCAGGGCCTCCTTGGCTTCTGCTTTCAGTTCCTCGGTGTATTGGGTAAAGTATTCCAGCCGCTCGTCTTCAGTAAGGCCGGCTAAATACAAAATGCTGTCATTTTTGATGGCGATTTCCTCGTAATAAATCACGTCCTCAAGGTTATCCCGCTTCTTCTTTACCATCCGATACTCCCGTGACAACTGATTCAGATTTGAAAGGGTACTGTCGTAATAGGCTCCGGCCACCGGGTAATTTGCTGCATCGAAATTGATGTTGCCAAGGGTCTGATAATTGAGGGATCTCAGATAGACATCATCTGAATTTTCCCGTAAGGATTTGTTGTAAAACTCCACTGCCAGATCCAGGGAATCGGTGCCGTAAAAGTAATCCCCCATCTGGAAAAAGATCTTATCGAGGTAAGGTCGGTTCTCCCGATTCTCCGCAAGCTCCTCCAGAAGCTCCAGGGCTGCCACCCGATCTTCCCCACGCACATCCATGTTGTTAATCTTGTTGATATGGGCATTGATATAATATACCCGGGGTGTCCTGCGGTGCAGCTCTATAACCTCATCGAAGGCAAGGTTGGCGCTGTCCTGCTTCCCAAGAAAATCGTATAGCTGCCCTTTGATGAAAAGGTAGCGTCCCTTCAGATCGTTGTCATCCGTAAGCTCTGCAGCAGTGGAAATATGGGCGATAGCGCTGTCTTCCTTTGCAATATCAATATAAGCCTGCGCCAGCATTGCAGATGCATGAGCCCTGTCCTCTTCCTCCAGGTTTTCCTGCTCCAGAATCTCTTTCAGGTTTTCAATGGCTACCTCATGGAATTCCATACGGATATTTGCCTTCTCTCTCCAGATCTTGGCCTCGGTAATGGTATTGCTGAGCGGATATTTGTGAAGGATGTAATTAAAAGCTTCCAGGGCGGGAACAAATCGCTGGTCGTAATATCGGGCCTTCCCAAGCAATAAATAAGCTTCGTCTATCTGGGGGTTCTTTTCGCTTCCGTCAATCAACATGGAATGCCTCTGAATCGCCTTTACAGCCTTCTCCTCTGCTCTTTCAAAGTTTGGATTGGTGGTATACCCGGGCAGCATCACGTCCTCGCTCAGCTGCATGCGCTCCACCGGCAGGATGGCCCAGTAATTGTCGAAGTAGCTGTCGCTGAGCTCCTGCTTTCCTAGATCCAGGGCGAGATTCCCGTTATAAAGGGTGTTATACTCTGCGGTTATGGCATGCCAGTTCCTGTTCAGGAACTTGTCTTTCTTCCTGGAACAGCCGATCAGGCAGAGAACCACCGTCAGCAGAAATAATCCTTTTATAAATCCTTTCAAATCAAATGATTCATTTGTAGTACGAATAACTGCAAGGTGCGAATTTTATTATTTTCAGCGGATAAATTTACTGAATTTTTTGCAGGTGTCCATCGGGGTCCCGGATACCCGTGAAGCCTAAGCCGGGTTAAGAAACAGCTTACAGCTTCTCCACAATCCTCTCAATAGTATTCCAGTTCCTGGTGGTCAGGTTTTTCCCAAAAATCTTTTCGAGGGATTCCATTCCTTTTGTCGTTCCCATTCCCATAAGGTCCAATACACTGAAAATGGTCCTGTTCTCTACCTGGATTATTTTGAAAGATTCGTCCTCCGAGACCCATGGCAGTTTGATTTCCTGGGGATGCTGTTTAAGAAAGCTCACATAAAGGCGGATGTCATTGGTTACGGCAATATCACTAAAGGGATCCGCAGAAAAAAGCTGAAGGATCTCCTCTCCTTTCCTCACCAGTACGGGCACAGGGAATCCGAAAGTATTTTCTAAACTGTCGGCAATTTTCTTTTCCAAGTCCGTTTCTTCCAATTTAACCGCTTCAAAAATAATATTGCCTGAATTTAAGAGAGTTATCACATTTTCAAAACCCAGATCAACCAGTTCCTTCTTAAGCTCAGACATAGGAAGCTTATGGTGGCCGCCCACGTTGATGCCTCTTAGAAATGCAACATATGTAAGATTTTTACCCATCCCAAATTTCTTATTTT
The DNA here is from genome assembly GCA_946887025.1 of uncultured Salinimicrobium sp. Next base: position 3,250 of record CAMPJY010000101.1, on the reverse strand, counting down.
GTTTGAATTTCCTGTTTTTTCAGGTTTCCCGCTTATCCTTAGCCGTTGATATCATTCAAGTAACCCTTTCCGCTAATGCCTTTTCCGGGTTCTTTTGATAGTAATATATAATCCACGCAATTATCGCTACACTTGAAATTGCCGCAAAAATAGAACCTTCAAAGCCGAAAGCCCCACCATTCAGCAAATTGCTGCTGCCGTAATTTAATTCAATCAGAGAGTAGAAGTCCTGCCCACTTACGTTGAACCCGAAGAGGGATTGAAAGAAATTCCAGCTGAAATGCAAGGCTATAGGAAACCAGAGATTTCTGGTATACAGATAAGACACTCCCAAAAGTATGCCTGCTAAAAACAACTCGAACAAGCTGAACAAATTCACATTGGGATTAGCCCCGTGAGCCAGAGAAAACAGTATGGAGGAAACAACCAATGCAAGAGGTTTGTTGAAAGAGAGCATTAAATTCTTAAGGATATACCCCCTGAACAGGACTTCCTCCACCAATGCAACGATAGCAAACAAAATTATGGACATTAAGAATTGTGCGGGCTCAAAGTTGATTTCTGCAATACTGATCTCGTCAATAGCTAATAGAAGAAGCAAACCCCCGCCCATTATTACAGCTCCCAATCCATTCCCAAAGAGAAATTCCCAAGTCCTGTTTTTTGTATGAAACCCTAACTCCACAAATTTTTCTCTATCAACATACTTCATGAACAACCACAGAATAAGAAAGGTTCCGAACATACCAAAAACCTGCAGCCAGCGCTTTTGGACAGAAGTAATTACCGCTTCAGGATTCATAAAATCTACCCCGGCTATCAAACTTCCTATAAGCTGTAATAATCCTACCACAAAAAAGTAAGGAATGATAAACAGAAGGATACGAACCCAACCTCTAATCGTATAATCCAATTTTATTAAGTATTTTTATTAATGGAACCCATGCATTGAATATCCATATGTTCTCTAACCTCAGGAGGAAAGTCCAGCTATCTGCAAATACTGATTTTTCTTAGATTACATCCTCCCGTACTTCCTGCACCTGATCCCCCGCAAAATAACTCTCCAGCTCCCTTAGGGTTGCCTCTGAAGTTTTAATATCATTGACAATCTTTCCTTTATCAAGCACCACGATCCGCTCGCAGACCTCGGTCACGTGGATAAGGTCGTGACTGGAGATGAGAATGGTGATATCAGTGGTTTCTGTAAGTTCCTTTATTGTTTTTTTCAGCCGTATCTGGGTCGTTGGATCCAGATTGGCAAAAGGTTCATCGAGAATGACCACCTCAGGGTTTCCGATCAGTGCAGCAACTATCCCCACCTTTTTCTGGTTCCCTTTGGAAAGGTCCCGAAGGTATTTCTTCCGCCCCAGGATCTCACCATTGAAGAATTCCTCAAAACGGCTCACAAAAGCAGAAACATCGGCTTTATTCTGATTCCTCAGCTCCCCTATGAAATGAAAATATTCCTCCGGAGTCAGGTACCCTATCAGGAAGCTTTCATCGATGAAGGAGGAGGTAAAGGGTTTCCAGGCTTCACTTTCCCCCACGGTGACTTCATTATTGAAGATATTCCCGGTAGTGGGCTCTATGAGATCCAGCAACAGACTGAAGAAAGTTGTTTTTCCTGCCCCGTTGTTCCCCACCAGGCCAAAGCTCTGGCCACGGGGGATTTCAAGATGCTCCAGGTTAAGAACGGTGGTTCCGCTATATTGTTTCGAAAGATTGGTAACTGTGATCATAGGTGTACTTTTTGAAGTTATTCTCCGGTCTGTTTAAAGCCCTGAACCATGGCATATTTGTTCTTTTTATAAGCGAGTTCTATAAAATCCATTATAGGCTTCCTCAGCAGCAGTCCCAGAATTCCCAGTCCCGCCATGGTCACTATTCCGGCATTAAAGGATACTAAAGCTTCAATTCCCCAGAAAATAAGCACAGGAAGCACCATCAGCGGAATTCCCACGATCCACTGGGCAGCCCCGGTTCCCTGGTAGTTCATGAAGGGACTCTTTTCCAGATCAATTCGCTTTCTGTTAAAGGATCCGGCGTATAACAGCACCGGAACATTTACCCCGATATTGTATACCGCACAAGCCAGATTGAGAATGAGGATATGATAGCCAAAATAGACGTAGGGAGTGGTGAGGATAGTAAGCACGACCACGCTGAACGTCATAAGGCCAATCTTCGATGCCAGATATTTTTTGAGCGGAATGTTCTGCGACATCATCATGGAAAAATAACTGGCATCCCAGGCCGGAATGAACTGTCCGAAGTTGATCATGAAGATGCCCGTCATAAAGATCCCAACAAACACAAAGATGATCTGGAAATCAGCATAGGAATCGTTGGGATAGAAGATGAGCCCATAACTCACGAGCAACAACGACATCCAGATTGTGGTTTTGGGGCGTTTGTTCCTCCAGATGAGTTTCAGGTCGAGCTGAAGGAAGGGCGCGATATCGCCAAATTTCCTCACCCATAGGAATTCCTGAGTATTGGCCGCCTGGGTTTTCCCCTTCAGGGATTCATCCAGATAGAAGCGCCGCAGCAGGTTTTTCTGATTCCAAACATAAAGTCCAATTACGAGTAGAACCGGGATCAGTGCCAGAAAAGGCATTGCCACAATGTAGTCCAGGGCAGCACCGAAAACTTCCGTAATGCTGAAGATCCCGAAATACTCCAGTCCCGCCAGCACCGCCACCACCATAAGATAAGGCAGCAGTTCCTTGAGGTTATCGGCAAACTTTTTCTTCAGAAGAAAGTTTGCATAATTGACGCAAAGCGAAAGGGATAACACCGCAACGGTCCAGCCGAACATGGAAAGGAAACTCTGACCTTTATACACCGAAAACGCGGCAAAAGGCACAAACAACATCACTGGAAGCAGGTTATAGAACGAGAACAGGGATTTTGTCAGCACATAATTCACCACCTTCTTTTTGGGAATGGGGGTTACCAGCAGGGGCTTGATATTCATCACCGGGAGGGTCTGCAGCATAAATCGCCATACAAATTCGAGGCCCAGCCACAACAGTAAATACTGGTTGACGACTGTCACCGGATCCTGCTCCGGAAAGAGGTCCTTGAGTATTGGATATAAGGCAACCCCAAGGATCAGAAACGAAACACTGAAATACAGGGCCAGAAAGCCCATTACTATTTTTAATCCTATACTCCTGCCCAGGCTGGCGGACCTGAAAAAGGCCTTCCATTGAAGTGAGATGAAATGTGCAACCATAAAGTAATT
>CAMPJY010000100.1 GCA_946887025.1 uncultured Salinimicrobium sp. | reverse complement strand
TCAGCAGGGCTATGAAAATAGTCTTTGTTACTCTCCTGTTGAAGTTCCTGCTGTCGGCCATATTTATTAAAGATAATAAAGTCTGGCCTATTTTTGAGGTCCAGGGATGGATTTCCGGCCCGTACAGCAGCTGGTCCAAATTCCCCACATGAGGAAATTGCATTAATTTCTTCGGCTAACGGATTTGATGCTATTCAGAATCTCCAGATTCGGAAATGAATTGCCTCTGGCTTTCAGCCAGAGGGGATGCCATTGACCTATTCTCAGGGCTTTAGCATAATTGCAATCAATTCAAAATTAGGCTAAAGCCCTGAGGATTCTAAGTTCTTAGACCGGGGCTTGAAAGCCCCGGCAATTGAGGAATCCATAGTTGGTATCAAAAAAATTCTTCCACTAAGATATTTCACGTCAGTTACAATCTCCAGATTTGGACCCATGGGGTGGCAATCTCCAGATTGCCGTTTCTGCCTTTCATCACGGGAATCTGGAGATTCCCGCCCGGTTGCGCTCAGATCTGGAGATCTGGCGCAGCAGAGGACCTTTACGAGACCGTGGAGACGCAATTCACTGCGTCCCTATGTCTTCTGTGGCTTCTTTTTAGCTGCGGGGAAAAGCACGTTGTTCAGGATGAGCCTGTAACCGGGGGAGGTAGGATGCAGCTCCAGTTCCGTTTTGGGGTCCCCTACCCTATGCTGATAATCCTCCGGATCGTGGCCCCCGTAGAAGGTGAAGAATCCATTTCCTTTCACCCCATGGATATACCTCGCCTCCCCATTTATTTTGCTTTCACCCATTACCAGAACCGTGGGTTTGATCTCAGAAGGATTATAGGAGGTAGTCTGGCCCATGAAACCCTTGATAAGGCTGGTGTGGTTCTGGGTAAGCATGGTGGGCACAGGATCCCATTTGGCAGAGAATTCCATGAGACTGAAATAATCACTTTCCATGGGAATACTCCTCTTTTCTGTCATGTCGATGGAAGAGAATTCATATACCATGGGGTCCCGCTCCAGGGTAAAATCAGTAAAGGCGAAAGTCTTGCTGTAATCGAGCAGGCTCTGGTAATCGGGATCACTTGGATCCCCATCGAACATCGGTTCTGCAATATCAACCCCTTCTGCCGCCAGGGCAATATCAAAGCTGTCAGTAGCGCTGCACATGGCAAACATAAAACCCCCTCCCACCACGTAATCGCGGATTTTAAGGGCAACAGCCAGTTTTTCTTCGGAAACCTTATCATAGCCCAGGCGTCTGGCGCGGGCTTCGGCTTCCTCCTTATCCTTCACATACCAGGGAGTAGCCCTGTAATTGCGATAGAATTTCCCATACTGCCCGGTGAAATCCTCATGGTGCAGATGGAGCCAGTCGTAGAGCAGCAGGGCATCATTGAGTACTTCCTCATCATAGATGGTTTCGTAAGGGATTTCCGCATAAGTAAGCACCATGGTCACAGCATCGTCCCAGGGCAGGTTGCCATCGGGGGAATAAACAGCAATTTTAGGCGCCTTTTCCAGCAGCACCGCCTCCATGTTCTGGGAGGGACTACTTATTTCGGCCAGTATTTCCTCGGTTTTATTGTCGCTGATCACTTCGAAGGACACTCCGCGTATCTGGCATTCCTTCCGCAATTCCTCGGAATCCGGAAACAGAAAGGACCCGCCCCTGTAGTTCAGGAGCCACTGGACCTTCACATTTGATTCCAGGGACCAGTAAGTGATGCCATAAGCTTTTAAATGGTTTTTCTGGGTTTCCGCATCCATGGGAATGAGAATGCTGGAGGCGAAGGCCCCTGTACAGAAAAAGAAAAAACCGAGAAACAGCAATACTTTCCCGACAATTTTCAGGAAAGGAAGAAGTGATATTTTAGAACGGCACGTCGCTGTCATCATGGTCAAAGTCATTCATCGCACTCCCGAAAGCCTCATCAGCACTGGGAAGATGTTTGGTCTTAAAGCCGTCTTCCCCGGATTCGTCATCATTCATCTTGGAATGGAATTCAAAGGGAGAGTCAAAGTCATCTAAGTTATCGAATTTACCCAAGTGTCCAACGAATTTTAGGCGAATATTCTCAAGCCCACCGTTCCTGTGCTTGGCGACGATAAATTCTGCCTGGCCTTCGGTAGGAGTGCGCTCCTCATCATCCCACTCGTCAATTTTGTAGTATTCCGGACGATAGATAAAGGATACAATATCGGCATCCTGCTCAATCGCCCCGGATTCCCTAAGGTCACTTAACAGTGGTCTTTTGCTTCCTCCACGGGTTTCCACCGCCCTGGAAAGCTGGGAAAGTGCGATAACGGGAATACTGAGTTCCTTGGCCAGGGCCTTGAGGTTTCGGGAAATGGTGGAGATCTCCTGTTCCCTGTTCCCTCCTTTCTGGCTACCTCCGGCGGTCATCAGTTGCAGGTAATCGATCACGATCAGCTTGATCCCGTGCTGTGAGGCCAGCCTTCGTGCTTTGGCCCTTAGATCGAAAATGGAAAGGGAAGGCGTATCGTCAATAAAGAGAGGTGCTTTTTCGAGCCCTTTCACCTTGACATTCAACTGCTCCCACTCGTGTTTTTCAAGATTCCCGGTCCTTAACTTTTCTGAAGAAAGTCCGGTTTCTGAAGAGATAAGACGCGTGATGAGCTGTACTGAGGACATTTCCAGGGAAAAGAATGCCACCGGAATATTCTGTCCTACCGAGATATTTCGGGCCATGGAGAGGGTCAATGCCGTCTTACCCATACCCGGACGTGCCGCAACAATAACCAGGTCACTGGGCTGCCAGCCGGAAGTAAGCTTGTCAAGCTTGTCGAAGCCAGAGGGAATCCCACTGAGGCCTTCCTTGTTGGATATCTCCTGAATCCTCTTTTTAGCCTGCATCACAAGGTCCTGGGCAGTCTCAGACGAACGTTTGATGTTCCCCTGGGTTACCTCGTACAATTTGGATTCCGCAGTGTCCAGAAGGTCAAAAACATCGGTGGTTTCATCGTAAGATTCCTCGATAATCTCGTTGGATATCTTGATCAGGCTGCGCTGAATATATTTCTGAAGGATGATCCTGGCGTGAAACTCAATATGCGCGGAAGAAGACACCTTCTGGGTCAGCTGCACCAGGTAAAAATCACCCCCGGCCTGCTCCAGTTTCTGGTCTTTCCTCAACTGGGTGGAGACTGTTAATAAGTCGACAGGTTCCGAGTTCTCAAAGAGTTTGAAGATGGCTTCAAAAATGTACTGGTGAGCCGTCTTATAGAAAACATTCGGGTGAAGAATATCGATAATCTCATCTACCCCTTTTTTATCGATCATCATCGCTCCAAGCACAACTTCCTCCAGGTCAACAGCTTGCGGAGGGATTTTGCCCTTTTCAAGACTGATCACATTTTTTGATGTGTAATTTACCGACTGGGGGGCTTTGATATTTTCCATGTGGCGAATGTAAATAATTTTAAAAGATGAATCGACTTTAAGCAGCTCGACTTAGTGCACAGCTTATGAACAATTTAACTGTTGAAAACTATGCGATTTTGTTGACAAGGCCAAAAAAATCCGAAGCTGCTGCTTCGGATTTCCGAGTACTTGTATTTATAAATGGGTTAGCCCTTAAAGACTCCCATATTGGAATATTTATCCATTCGTTTATTCACCAGGTCGACTGGTGATAAGTTTTTCAATTCCGCGTAGGTCGAGGCAATGGTTTCCTTTACGGTCTCAAAAGTTTTTGGCCTGTCGCTATGCGCCCCACCAAGAGGCTCCTTGATGATCTCATCAATAAGCTTCTGCTTCTTCATATCCTTGGCGGTAAGTTTTAAAGCATCGGCCGCCCTTTCCTTATATTCCCAGCTTCTCCAGAGAATCGAGGAACAGGATTCGGGAGAAATTACCGAATACCAGGTGTTCTCCAGCATCAGCACCCTGTCTCCTACTCCAATCCCCAAGGCACCACCACTGGCACCTTCCCCGATGATGACCACTATGATTGGCACCTTCAGCCGGGTCATCTCAAGAATATTTCTTGCAATGGCTTCCCCCTGTCCGCGTTCTTCAGCCTCCAGCCCAGGATAGGCACCGGGAGTGTCAATGAAAGTCACTACAGGGATACCGAATTTCTCGGCCGACTTCATAAGACGCAGCGCCTTACGATAACCTTCAGGATTTGCCATCCCAAAATTCCGGTATTGTCTCGTTTTCGTATTATAGCCTTTTTGTTGCCCAATGAACATATAACTCTGGTCGCCTATCTTCCCCAGCCCACCTATCATGGCTTTGTCATCCTTTACATTCCGGTCCCCGTGGAGCTCCAGGAAGGATTTCCCACAGATGGCCTCAATGTAGTCCATGGTGTACGGGCGGTTAGGATGACGCGATAACTGTACCCTTTGCCAGGCCGTAAGATTCTTATATATATCCTTCTTGGTGTCGTTTAATCGCTTCTCGATCTGTTTGCAGGTAGTACTTACATCAACCTCACTCTCCTGCCCGATGGCACAGGCTTTCTGGTACTGTTCTTCTAACTCTTTGATAGGTAATTCGAAATCTAAATATTCCATTCGGAGTAGGGTATTTGTTTGAAATTAGCTTACAAATATAAGAAACTTTAAACCTTAGCTTTCTTATTGCTTTCTTATTTTTCTGCGTGTCTTCAATATTCCGTTGAGGATCACTGTGGTAAGGATGAGTAGAGCACCGTAATAGAATGCAGGGTTCATTTTTTCCTCACTTCCGAAAATAATAAAGGCAAGCACGATCCCGTATACCGGCTCCAGATTTATCGTCAGCATAATGGTATAGGGGCTCAGATGTTTCATGACGGCTACGGAAGCGATAAAGGCATAAGCCGTGCAAATGGTTGCCAGAATGAGGAGGTAACCCCAATCGGAAGAGGATAGTTGAAAGAATTCTGCTGAAAAACCGGCCCCTTCTTTTCCGAAGAAAGTAGAGAAGGCCAAAAAGGCTGTGATCGCCAGGGTACCTGTGAAAAGTTCATAGAAGGAAATAACCGCAGGATCCTCCCTTTTGGCCAGCTTTCCATTAATAAGTGAGAATACTGCGGAAAGAAATGCCGAACTCAATGCCAGCAGGATTCCATATACATAATCGGTTTCCACCTGAAAGATGATATAGAGCCCGAGCATCACAATGAAGCCAAAGAAGATCTCGTAAGCAATCACTTTCCTCTTATAAAAGATGGGCTCCAGAATGGAGGTGAAAAAAGCCCCTGTGGACAACATGGCGAGGGTTATGGATACATTGGAAACTTTGATGGCGCCAAAGAAAGTAAGCCAGTGTGCCGCAATGACACAGCCCGCTATTATCATTATCAGGATCGTTTTCCTTTCCAGCCTCAGTCTTTTCTTTTTCCAGAGTATCCACAACAGGATAAAGCCACTGGCAATGAGCATACGGTACCAGACCAAAGGGGTTGCGTCCAGTGAAATCAGGGCACCCAGTACCGCTGTAAATCCCCATATAAACACGATGACGTGAAAATGAAGATAACTTTTCAGTTTATCGTTTGGCATTGAAAAGAAGGTAGATTGCTAAGATCCCGAAGAGGATGTTGGGAGTCCATACTGCTATCAGAGGGGAGAATTCGCTCTGTTCGGCAATGGTCCCGAAAACTTTGTCCATAAATATAAATACGAAAGCCAGGGTGATCCCCACCGCCAGGTTGATTCCCATCCCCCCGCGACGTTTCATGGAAGATACGGCTACGGCAATTATGGTGAGGATATAGGCCGAAACCGGAAGGCTCCAGCGCTTGTATGCCACCACTTTGTACATGTTGATATTCCCCGAACCCCTTCTGGTTTCCTGTTCAATGAACTCCTCCAGCTCGTTGTAATTAAGGGTTTCCGCCATATAGGACACAGGGGTAAGCTGATCAAATTCGAAAGGAAGCACAGTATCCACCTTACTTTCACTCAACAGGATGTCATTGTTCTCCCCGATGATCCTTTTTTCAAAATTGGTGAGGGTGTAAGTGGAATCCTCGTTCACTACCAGGCGGGCGGCACTTATTTTAAACTTGAGCTCATTCCCTTCGAAATGTTCCAGGGTGAAATTCCTGGCGGAATTGGTCTGAGGCTGAAAATGGGAGGCATAGATAAACTCGTTGTCGTTGATCTGCCGATACACATCACTGGTTTCCTGGATCTCCCGCCCTTTCTTCAGGTAGGTATATTTGAATTCATTAAAGCCTTTACTCGCACTTGGTGCCAGATACATTCCCATGATAAGGGCTCCAATACATACCAGGGTGGCCCCTATAAGATACGGCCTGAGAAAGCGCCAGAAGGAAACCCCACTACTCAGGAAGGCTATGATCTCGGTATTCTGCGCCAGCTTTGAAGTAAACCAGATCACCGAAAGGAAGAGGAAAATAGGAAACAGCAGATTGGCGAAATAGACGGTGAAGTCCACATAATAATAGACCACCTCCATGAAGGGGACCTCATTCTCGAGGATCTTCCCGATCTTCTCGGCCAGGTTCACGGTAATCCCGATGGGCACAAAAAGCAGGAGCAGGAGTAAAAAAGTCCCCAGGTAACGTTTTAATATGTACCAGTCGAGTATCTTCAACTTAGAGTCGCTTGTCCATTTGGTTTACCATCATGTTCTTCCAGGCGTAAAAATCCCCTGCTAAGATATGTTTTCTCGCTTCACGAACCAACCATAGATAAAAGCCAAGGTTGTGGATGGTAGCGATCTGCTTGCCCAGCATTTCATTGGAACGGAAGAGATGACTCAGATAGGCTTTGGTATAATAGGTATCCACATAAGTCATTCCCATTTCATCGATCGGGGAAAAATCCTCCATCCATTTCTGGTTTTTGATGTTGATGGTCCCATGAGCCGTGAACAGCATCCCGTTTCGTGCATTCCTTGTAGGCATGACACAGTCGAACATATCCACTCCAAGAGCAATATTCTCCAGAATGTTGATGGGTGTCCCCACCCCCATCAGGTATCGTGGTTTTTCCTTAGGAAGTATGGCCGTCACCACTTCTGTCATGGCGTACATTTCTTCCGCAGGCTCTCCTACCGAAAGACCGCCGATAGCATTGCCCTCTGCCCCTACAGAAGCTATGTATTCTGCTGACTGTGCCCGCAGGTCTTTATAGGTACTTCCCTGGACTATTGGAAAAAATGCCTGCTGATGCCCGTAAGTCAGGGGAGTTTTATCCAGGTGAGCCACACATCTGTCAAGCCATCTGTGGGTCCGATGCATGGAATTCTTGGCGTACCTGTAATCACACGGATAGGGCGTACATTCATCAAAAGCCATGATAATATCAGCCCCGATAATACGCTGGATCTCCATCACGTTTTCGGGGGTGAAGTTGTGATAGGACCCGTCAATATGCGACTTGAACCTTACCCCTTCTTCCTTGATCTTCCTGTTTGCTGAAAGCGAATACACCTGATAGCCACCGCTATCAGTCAAAATATTCCTGTCCCAGTTCATGAATTTATGCAGGCCTCCCGCCTTCTGCAGGATATCGGTCTGCGGCCGAAGGTATAGATGGTAGGTATTTCCCAGTATAATATCCGGATTGATATCTTCCTTCAATTCTTTCTGATGAACGCCTTTAACGGAGGCAGCCGTGCCGACCGGCATAAAGATGGGGGTTTCAATAACTCCGTGATCTGTGGTAATCGTTCCCGCCCGGGCGCTGCTGTTGGCGTCGGTGGTCAGTAAATCAAATTTCATAGGACTTTTTCAAGGCTGCAAAGATACTCAACAAAAAGCCTTTGCAGAAGTATATAAAGCTTAAATTGTTAGCTATTTCAGCCTCTTCGTTAATAACTGAAGAAATATCATTTTAAAAGGCCTTATTAATGTCTTATTTTTGCAGGATATATAATTAAAACAACATGCCAAACACACAACAACTTCAAGATTTAGTCACGCAGGTACGCAGGGACATCCTCAGGCAGGTTCACAAGGTGAACTCCGGCCATCCGGGAGGTTCTCTGGGTTGTACGGAATTTTTCACGGTGCTCTACCAGGAGATCATGGACCGGAAAGAAGGCTTTGATATGGACGGGATCGGGGAAGACCTCTTTTTCCTTTCCAATGGTCATATCTCCCCTGTCTTCTACAGCGTACTTGCCCGAAGCGGATATTTTCCCGTGGAGGAACTGAATACCTTCAGACTGATCGACTCAAGATTGCAGGGCCACCCCACCACCCACGAGGGACTTCCAGGGGTACGGATTGCATCCGGATCGCTTGGCCAGGGTCTGTCCGTAGCTCTGGGAGCAGCCCTTACCAAGAAATTAAACAATGACTCCCATCTTGTCTATACCCTCCACGGAGACGGGGAGCTGCAGGAAGGCCAGAACTGGGAAGCCATCATGTATGCCGCCGGAAACAAGGTGGACAACATCATTGCGACCATCGATGTGAACAGTCAGCAGATCGACGGCTGTACCGATGATGTACTGCCAATGGGAAGTCTGAAAGCCAAGTTTGAGGCTTTTGACTGGGATGTGATCGAATTAAAGAACGGAAATGACATAACTGAGGTCAAGGAAGCTTTAGAGGAAGCCAAATCGCGAACCGGGAAGGGAAAACCCGTCTGTGTACTGATGACCACCATCATGGGGCACGGTGTGGATTTCATGATGCATACACACGCCTGGCATGGGGTTGCTCCCAATGACGAGCAGCTCGAAAAGGCGCTGTCACAAAACCCTGAAACCCTGGGGGATTATTAACCGAGACCATTAAATCAGTATCCAGATATGAGGCCTGCAGGATTGGATTTCGCTTCAGAAGCAATAACTGGCAGCCTCAGCATTTTAAAAACACTACAATGAAAAAATATATTGATACCGGGAAGAAAGATACGCGTTCAGGTTTTGGGGACGGTCTGACAGAACTCGGAAAAACAAATGAAAACGTGGTTGCCCTTTGTGCCGACCTAACGGGTTCCCTGAAGATGGGGGATTTCAAGAAAAACCACCCGGAGCGCTTCTTCCAGATCGGGATTGCAGAGGCCAACATGATCGGCATCGCAGCAGGAATGACCATTGGCGGGAAAATCCCATTCACCGGGACTTTTGCCAACTTCTCCACCGGAAGGGTTTATGACCAGATCAGACAATCGGTCGCCTATTCTGATAAGAATGTGAAGATCTGTGCCTCCCACGCGGGACTGACCCTTGGGGAAGACGGTGCTACTCACCAGATTCTCGAGGATATAGGGCTGATGAAGATGCTTCCCGGGATGACTGTGATCAACACCTGTGACTACAACCAGACCAAAGCCGCCACCATCGCCATTGCCGATCATCACGGGCCTGTTTACCTGCGATTCGGAAGACCGAAGGTAGCCAACTTCACCCCGGCGGACCAGAAGTTTGAGATCGGGAAAGCCATCCTTTTAAACGAAGGTTCTGATGTCACCATCATTGCCACAGGACACCTGGTATGGGAAGCCCTGCAGGCCGCAGAGCAGCTCGAGGCGAAAGGAATTTCAGCTGAGGTAATAAACATCCACACCATTAAGCCTTTGGATGAGGAAGCCATTCTAAAATCCGTAAGGAAGACCGGATGCGTGGTTACAGCCGAGGAGCACAACTTCCTTGGAGGATTGGGGGAAAGTGTTTCCAGAACCCTGGCACAACAGAATCCTGCACCTCAGGAGTTTGTAGCCACCCAGGATACCTTTGGAGAGAGCGGAACGCCCGAGGAACTCATGGAAAAGTACGGGCTGAATGCAGAAGCAATCATAAAAGCTTCAGAAAAGGTGATCGGCCGGAAATAATTTCCTAAATTTATAAACAGACATCAGCCCTCTTAAAGAATCTTTAAGAGGGCTTTTTTGTAGGAAAAGAAATAAAGGTTCTGCCGGGCCGTTATTATAGGAACTAATTTAAACACACATTTATGAAAAAGCTAATCATGTTCATCCTTCTGGCCACCGCTACCACCGCCTCTGCCCAGAGTGGTTTTGGAGTCAAGGCAGGATTAAATTATGGTGACAACGGGGAAATTGAATTTGAAGATGTCACCAACGCCGGGGACGATATTCTCACAGAAAAGGGGGATAGCAAGCTGGGCTATCATTTCGGGGTGTTTTACAGGGCACAATTAGGGCCTGTTTTTCTGAAGCCGGAACTGCTTTACACCCAGACCAGCAGCAGGTATGAATTCAGGAGCCAGGAGGCCGATTACGATGTCTCTAAACTGGATCTGCCCATACTGGTAGGGCTCGATATCCTGGGACCGCTACATATCTTTGCAGGGCCCAGCCTGCAGTATATCCTGGACAATGATCTTGAAGGGGTTACCCTGGAGGATGTGGAAAATGAATTTTCTGTAGGGGCGCAGTTCGGCGCAGGAGTACAGTTTGGCGGGATCGGACTGGATGTCCGCTATGAAAGAGGACTCACGGAAAATCAGGCGGAAGCCCTTGACCTGAATGATCCTTCAGGCGTTCAAAGGGTGGATAACCGCCCCAGCCAGATCATTTTCAGCTTGTCTTT
>CAMPJY010000099.1 GCA_946887025.1 uncultured Salinimicrobium sp. | reverse complement strand
ACCAGGGACCACCTGATTATGAGTCAGGTGCTCTAACCAACTGAGCTATAGGACCGTCTTCTTTCTGAGGACCGCCACTAGGGCAGTTGTTCCGAAATCAGAGCGTAAATTTAGAGAAATGCTGCTTAATGGCAAACATTTTTTTGGAAAGAAAATTCGATCCCTCCGGAGGAGTGGAATCTTTGTCAAAAATGCCTAACCACCATACCATAGCTCCAGCGGAGAGGCACTTTGGTCTTTGAAGGATTCAGATTTAGACCTAACAGGTTTTTAAAACCTGTTAGGTCTCTGAACTTTGGCTAATTCACTAAAACCTCTTCCCGCACTGCTGCGGATTTGCGATTTTTCTTATTTTTCTTCTTCAGCTTGTTCAGCCAGATAATAGTACCCGTGATGGGGAGACTGGTGGCAATCAGGCAGACGATGAAATAGATGACCTTGGAAAAGGTCCCGAAAATATCCCCCAGGTGAAGGGGCTTGATCAGGGAGGCGATCTGCTCGTTCATGGGCTTTTCAGTGAAGATCACCTTCTCCTGAATTTCCCCCGCCTCATCGATCACCAGGTTATCGGCTATCACCGGGGAAATGGAGGAACTGTCGTATTTGCGGATACTGTACACCAAATTCCCTTCAGAAGGAAGGCCGATGCTGAGTTTCCCTTCAAAAGGGAATTCCTCCTGCGCCAGGACGTATACCTCCTGAAGGCTTACCTTTTCTGAATCTTCCAGCGGAAGGGCCTCATAAGTAGGTCCCCCGCCACGGTTGAAAACCTTTGTACCGAGTACCGTGGAGGCCAAATCCCGGTAGCCTTGGAAAGACCAGCACAAGCCCGTAAGGCACATGACGAGGATAAGCAGCAGGGAGTAAAATCCGAGGGTGTTATGCAGGTCGTGGTTCACGCGCTTCCAGTTGGCTCTGGTCTTGATCTTGAAACCGGTTTTGATGTTCTTCCACTTCAGTTTTTTTGGAAACCACAGGACCAGCCCCGAGATGGACAACAGGATGAAAATGATGGTAGCCACTCCCACTATTGGTCTTCCGATGGCGGAATCCAGCAGCAGCCAGCGGTGCATGCGAAAGGTCCCCATCATGAAGCCTGCAGCGGAGGATTCAGGTTCGGCCATCACTTCGCCCGTCTGGGGATGTACCAAAAATGCGGTACCTCTTCGGTCCTCGGGGCCAGTCTTGATGCTGGCGGTGTAGAAACCTTCTTCTTCAATGGTCAGGGAATTCAGCTGCCCCAGGCCTTCGGCTGCAATAGAGGCTTTTAAAGCATCTAAATCCATTTTGGGTGCAGCAGTATCTTCAAAAACGATTTCCTCCGTAAAAAGGCCTCGGATCTCTTCGTCAAAGACCAGGATAGTGCCGGTGAGGCAGACAATGAAGATGATGATCCCGCTGCCGATGCCCAGCCACAGATGCAGGTCGTTGATGAATTTCCTAAGTGTATATCCCTTTGTTTTTTTCATGATGACTGCGGATTAGAACGAATAGGTCAGCACTCCTGCGAAGCTGCGCGGATCGGTCTGGTTGATGTAACGGGTCCTGTAGGCGTTGTAACCTATTTCATCAAAAATATTGTTGGCAAGCAGGCGTACATTCCAGTTGGCGTTGATCTGGTAAGCTGCCTGAAAGTTAACCAGCGTATATGCCTCCACGTTGAAAGGCTTCTGGTTCGGCACAATGCCTTCGTGAGTCACTGCGCCGGCACTCCAGTCATTGATGGGGCGTTCCCCGGTGTAATAGGCGCCACCCCCAAGGCTGAGGTTTTTCAGCGGACCTTCCAGGAAGCTGTAGTTAACGTAGGCGTTAAAGGTATGCTTCGGCGTATTCAGCGGCGCGGAATTGTAAACGTAGGAGGTGTGTTCCTTGTATTTGGCATCGATATAGGAGTAGCCCGTAATCACTTCCAGGTTTTCGAGAATCCTTCCCGTAAGCTCGACCTCCACGCCTTTGCGCTCGTCGTTTCCGCCTTTCTGATAGAATCCGGTTTCCACCCAGTTCTCGTCGTATACCGGCAGGTTGATGTCCTTGTTGTTGATCTTGAACAGCGTCAGGTTGAAACGCAGCCTGCTGTCCAGCCAGTTGGTCTTGATCCCTGCCTCCAGCTGGTCGAAACGTTCGTTCCCCAGCGGATCCCCATTCACGTCCAGCCTTGAGGCGGTACGGGGGTAGGAGGAGTTGGTATAGGAACCGAAAATATTGACGTTCTCGAAAGGTGAAAGAATGATTCCTGCGAGCGGATTGACCGCCTCGCTTTCCGTTGTTTCTCCTTCGGAAGTGGTTTCTGTGGAACTGTAGCGGAGTCCGAGGAAGGTCTGGAACCAGCTGTTGAAGGTGAGCACGTCTTGGGCCACAAATCCTATGGCCCTGGATTCTGCAGCCCCTGTATTTGGGGCAGAGAAATTGAGGGTATTGGGCAGGCTGTTGCTGATCTCTCCGAAGATATCGATCACGTCGATATTCCCGATGGACTGGCTGTTGGTGCTGTAGGAGCTGGTCCTGTAATCGGCACCTATCTGGAAGGTATGCTTGATCCCTCCGGTATAGATATCGTCCCCGATCAGGTCCAGCTGGATGACGCTGTTGTCATCCTCCCTGGTGGAAGCGCTGTAGCCGCGTTCCCTGAGGTTGTAACGGGTCTCCCCTTCGACTTCTACGGCATCCCCGAGGCTGGCCCCGCGGTCCTCCAGCTCCAGGAAGGACTGGAAATAGGCACCTTTCAATGTTAATTTGTCACTGAGCTTTCGGTCAAGACGCACCGAGAAGGTAGAGTTTTTGGTTTCTGAACGATCGCTGTCAAAGCCAAGGAACACGTCGTGGGGAAGATCATAAATGGCATTCACATCATTTTCCCCGAGGTTGATGGTTCCGAGATCAGGAGTCCTGGCGTCATCGAGATAATCCATTTCGAGGGTCAGGGTAGACTTGTCATCGATAAGCCATTCCAGGGAAGGGTTGAGGTAAACTCTTTCGGAAGTCACGCCTTTCCTGAAGCTGTCAGCATTGGAGAAGGCACCGTTGATCCTGAAGGCGACGTCTTTTTTATCATTGACAGGGCCGTAAATATCGAAGGCAGGACGGAACTGATTGAAACCGCCGTAGCGCATAGATACGGAGCCTCCGAACTCATAAATTGGAGTTTTGGTGACGAGATTGATGACTCCTCCCGGGCTTCCCAAGTCGGTTGCCACTCCCTGGGTGATGGCTGCGGCGCCTTTAAGCACCTGGATATTGTCGACGCCCTGCATATCTGTCAGGATCCCGGTTCCCCGGAAATCGGAATTCACCCGCACTCCGTTCTTCAGGATTGGAATCCCTCGGAATCCGCGGGAAGACATGCTCTCGCGTTTGTTACCATAGGTGGCGAAGGTATAGACTCCGGGCACGTTCTTGGTTGCCTCGGAAATAGTGAGATTTCCCTGCTGTTCTATGAGTTTTTCAGAAATGATGGAGATGCTCTGGATCTGGTCGTAAGGCGCCAGGGGCAAACGGGTGAGGGCTTCTATTTTGTCGGGGTATTCAAATCGGTTTCCGAAGACCTCGACTTCAGAAAGGGCTTCGTTGGTGGCAGAAAGGCTGATGTTCAGGGTTTCGCCTTGCGGGGAGTTGATATTCGCTTCAAAGGATTTCGTGTGAAACCCCATAGAACCAACTCTGATGCTGTATTGTCCGTAGGGAAGGAGGAGACTGAAATTTCCGTCCTCATCAGCTGCGGTTCCAATCGATGAATTCTGCACGTTTATGGAGGCGAATGGGATTGGGTTGTTGTTTTCATCGGTGACGCTGCCGTGGAGAGGGGCCTGTTGGGCAAAACTCAGCTGCACCACCAGTAAAGAGACACAAAAAATCAGGGATTTCATCTTTATTCTTATTTAGACTGGTTATAAATCAGCCGCAAATATATAGGGTTTTGGGGCTTTATTCAGAATGATTTTAAATAAAAAAGTGGGACAGCATTGAGATTTTGATATCAAATTCTGGTAATGAGTTGGGACACAGAAAGATGTCGGAAGGAGGAGAAGTTGGTTTTACAAAACTTTAACAAATAGAGGTCTAACAGGTTTCCAAAAATCTGTCAGGTTTGGGCAAAAAAAAACCGCTTCCCTTGCGGAAAGCGGTTCTTAATTTCAAGAATTCCGGACTAGCAGAATTCGTCAAAGGCATCTTTAAGGTTCTCTGCGATCATTTCGGCAGGGCGGCCTTCGATGTGGTGTCTTTCCAACATGTGCACCAGTTCCCCGTCTCTGAACAGCGCCATGGAAGGCGAAGAAGGAGGGAATGGCACCATGTAGTCACGGGCTTTATCTGTAGCTTCCCTGTCAACTCCTGCGAAAACTGTTACCAGGTTGTCCGGGGTTTTTGCATTCTGGAGGGAAATACGGGCTCCTGGACGTGCGTTGGCTGCTGCACAGCCGCAAACTGAGTTTACAACTACAAGAGTGGTTCCCGGCTGGGATATGGCCTCATCTACTTCTGCTTCGGTATGAAGTTCTTTAAATCCTATGCTGGTCAGGTCCTCCCGCATGGGTTTAACTAATTCTGCTGGATACATATGTGTAAGTTTTGTTATAAATTCTTTGAAGTCACAAAGATACCAAAAGTTTTGGGTTTAGCGATACTCCTTTGAGTCTGGTTTCCATAGGCGGAACTGGGCCTTCCGGTTTCGGGGGTATCATTCTTCGAAAAATCCTATCTTTGCGACGAAAATTTTCTGTAATGATTAAATGGGTACTTGCCGTACTGGGTTACTTTGTTTATGGGTTTCGCGGGGCAATTCTGGGCTTCTTCATAGGAAGCATTCTCGATTCTTTTACCCCTTCTTCCAAAGGGGGATTCAGTTTTCAAACTGAGAAAAAGGTTTCTCCCCAGGATTTCGAGCTTCACCTGCTGTCGCTTTCTGCAATTGTGATCAGGGCCGACGGAAAAGTGAGCCAGATAGAGCTGGATTACGTGCGCTCCTATTTTGTGCGGGCCTATGGAAAGGATCGTGCCAATGCGGTATTCCGCACGTTCAATGAGGTGATGAAGAGCCGTGAGCTGTCGGAAGCCAGGATTGCGCAGTACCTAGTCCCCCGCACCCGCTATGAGGCGCGACTGCAGATCACCCACTTCCTCTTCAGCATCGCCAACGCTGACGGCAGCGTGAGTCAGGCAGAAGCGAACAAGATTCAGGATATTGCAAGGCATCTTCGTCTGGCTGCCAAGGATTTTGAGAGCATCAAGGCCATGTTCTTCAAATCTACCGACGATTCATATAAGATCCTCGAGATCGAGAAATCAGCCTCTGATGCTGAGGTCAAGAAAGCCTACCGCAGCATGGCCAAGAAATATCATCCCGATAAACTTCACCACATGGATGAGGCTTACCGAAGGGGGGCTGAAGAGAAATTCCGAAAAGTACAGGAGGCCTACGAGAAGATCCAGCGGGAACGGGGGATGTAATCCTTTTTCCTGTTCCAAGGGAGAGATTTCCAATTTTATAAGCAGACGCTTTTAGTTCCTTTCCGGGCTGTTACCAAAGGAAATTTATTTTTTAAGCATTTTTTAGGCTTGTCTAAATTTATTTTTACGTTCTTTGAATAAAATTACCAGCTTTTGAAAAAAGACAAAGCCATACTTGGAGCTCTTATTAGCTTGTTTGTTTTTGGAAGTACAGCCCAGGAGTCCATGTATGAGGAAATGGTTACGGACAGGCCTGACCAGACTGAATCCTCTTCTTTAGTCCCAAAAGACTTTCTTCAAGTGGAAACAGGAATGTTTTTTGAAAGCAACGAAGACCTGGAAATACACGGGTTCAATACAACTTTGTTTCGTTACGGCCTGTTGGAAAATCTTGAACTCCGGCTGGGCAGTGAATTTTATGAAATAAAACAGGAGTTCCCCGAGGGAAAGGAAATAGTTAGGGAGGCTGGATTCGCGCCCTTGCTGGTTGGAGCCAAGATAGGGATAACTGAAGAAAAGGGCCTGCTCCCGGAAATGGGGCTATTGCTTCACCTGTACCTGCCATTTACAGTGAAAGAAGAATATCGACCGGAGACCACAGCTTTTGATTTTCGTTTTGCCTTTTCCCATAATGTTTCAAAGAATACCGACCTATCCTACAATTTCGGAGCGGGATGGGGTCCAGAAGTAGGTGATGTTACTTATTTCTATACCCTGGCCTACGGAATTTCCATCAGCAGAAAGTTGGGGATTTTCGGGGAAGTCTATGGAGATCTTCCTCCTATGGGTGCTGCAAAACATTTTTGGGATGCAGGGCTCACTTTTTCTCTGATGACGAACCTTCAGCTGGACGCCTACGCAGGCACAGGAATCAATTCGCCTCAGGATTTGGCCGCAGGGGCCGGGATAAGCTATAGGTTTCCCCATTAAAAGGAGTATAATTTAAAGCTAAAATATGTTCAGTCATTCTGAAGAAAATTATTTAAAGGCCATTTTTCACCTGGAGCGCAGTTTTCCCACGGGAGTGAGTACCAACGCCCTGGCGGAAGAAATGGAGACCAAAGCTTCCTCAGTCACAGATATGGTTAAAAAACTTTCGGAAAAGGATCTGGTGAAGTACAAAAAATACCAGGGAGTGAAATTGAGCAGGCTTGGCAAGGATGCTGCTGTATCGGTCATTAGGAAGCACCGGCTCTGGGAGGTGTTTCTGGTGGATAAGCTAAAGTTTTCCTGGGACGAGGTACACGATGTGGCGGAGCAGCTGGAACATATTAAATCAGACAAACTCATCCTTGAACTGGACCGCTTTCTCGAATTTCCTACCCGTGATCCGCATGGGGATCCCATTCCGGATGCGGAGGGGAATTTTTCAGAAACCAACAAGACCCTGCTTTCTGCAGTGGAACCAGGGGAAGAATGCCTGTGTGTCGGGGTGAAGGATTCCTCGGCCGATTTCCTGCGTTTTCTCGACAAAAATGACATTGCCCTCGGACAGCGGATAAAAGTGCTGGAAAGGGAAGAATTTGACCATTCCCTCCTGGTGGAGATCGGGGAGCGGGAATTACAGCTCTCGAGCCGGATTGCCGGGAATCTGTATGTGAAGAAGTATTGAGTCGGAAGTCCGAAGACCGGAGTCCGAAGACCGAAGTCCGAAGACCGAAGAATATATTTAAACACTAAACTACAAACCCTAACCTATGGAAAATATAATTATTTATTTTGAGGAACTGGACCCGGTGCTGGCGGCTTTTCTCGCAACCACTTTTACCTGGTTGCTCACTGCTCTGGGAGCTTCCCTGGTATTTCTTTTCAGAAGTATGAACCGCGGATTCTTTGACGCCATGCTGGGATTCACGGGAGGGGTGATGGTGGCTGCCAGCTTCTGGAGTCTGCTGGCACCCGGAATAGAAATGAGTCCGGGGGAAGGCTTTGAAAAAATCATCCCTTCTGTGGTGGGATTTGGTTTAGGGGCGTTGTTTTTATACGGACTGGACAAGATTCTGCCTCACTTGCACGTGAATTTCAGGATAGAGGAATCTGAGGGAATAAAAACTCCCTGGCATAGGTCCACCCTTCTTACCCTGGCCATTACGCTGCACAATATTCCTGAAGGGCTGGCAGTAGGCGTATTATTTGGTGCTGCTGCTGCAGGAATTGACGGCGCTACCATTGGGGGAGCTGTAGCCCTTGCTCTGGGGATAGGCTTACAGAATTTTCCTGAAGGCTTTGCGGTAGCCATGCCCCTGCGACGGCAGGGTCTCAGTCGTTGGAGGAGTTTCAACTTTGGTCAATTATCCGCTATCGTGGAACCTGTAGCTGCAGTATTTGGGGCCTGGGCGGTACTTACTTTCGAGCCCATCCTGCCCTACGCCCTTGCCTTTGCAGCAGGAGCCATGATCTTTGTGGTAGTGGAAGAGGTTATTCCCGAATCCCAACGGGGCAAGTATACTGACCTTGCCACCATGGGATTCATAGGGGGCTTCATTATTATGATGAGCCTTGATGTGGGGCTGAGTTAAGGAAGGGGAAATTCCAAAGGTTCAAATTCCAAATTCCAAAAAATCCCAAATCTCAATATTTGATCATTGGGATTTGGGATTTGGAATTTAAATTATTGGAATTCCCCTAATGACAGCTTCCGCAGCCAGATTCGCAGGCCTTTCCGGATTTCTTCTTTCCGAAAATAAATTTGGGCTTGTAAACAAATTTGGTAAACATGTAGCCTACCGCAATAGCGAAGGTGATGAAGACTAAAATTTCCTGTAAAAGTTCCATATCGTTCTTCTGTAATAAATTAATTCAGTGTCTGAAATGCCACCAGCGCTGCCACATAGGCGATACCTGTCATTCCTACCAGTTGCACCATGGGCCATTTCCAGGTGTTGGTTTCCCTTTTCACGATGGCCAGGGTACTCATACATTGCATAGCGAAAGCGTAAAACAACAGCAGACTAATTCCGCTGGCAAAAGTGAACAGCGGTCCGCCAAGGATTTGGTTCGTTTCTGTCGCCATTCTCGTCTTAATTGTTTCCTCCTCGTCGCTTCCAACACTATAGATAGTTGCCAGAGTGCCTACGAAAACCTCCCTAGCGGCGAAAGAACTGATAAGGGCGATCCCGATCTTCCAGTCATATCCAAGGGGTGCTACCAAAGGTTCTATGGCTTTACCAAGATTTCCTATATAGGAATGCTGTAACTTAAAGGAGGCGATCTTGTTCTCCAGTTCCTGCTCAGGTAAAAAGGTTTCGCTGAATTCTGAGGTCACTATCTCTTCCGCATTTTCAAATTCCTCCCCGGGTCCATAACTCGCCAGCACCCAAAGGATGATGGAAATAGCCAGGATGATCTTTCCTGCTCCCAGGACAAAGGATTTTGTTTTCTCCACCACGTTCAGGCCCACATTCTTCAACATGGGAAGTTTATAGCTTGGCATTTCGACCACGAAATAGGGGCGGGTCCTCATTTTCAGGATCTTGTTCAATACCCATGCCGCAAAAACGGACATCCCGAAGCCCAGAAGGTACAGCAGCATCAGAGTGAGTGCCTGAAGATTGAATCCTAAAAAGGACTTGTCTGGAATCACAAGTGAAATGATGATCAGGTATACCGGCAGTCGGGCGGAACAGGTGGTGAAAGGAACGACCAGAATGGTTATCAGCCGTTCTTTCCAGTCTTCAATGTTTCTTGCAGCCATAACCGCAGGAATGGCACAGGCAGTACCTGAGACCAAAGGCACCACACTCTTTCCGCTCAGGCCGAATTTCCTCATGGAACGGTCCATCAGGAATACTACCCGACTCATATATCCACTCTCCTCGAGCAGGGATATAAAGAAGAACAGGAAAGCGATTTGTGGGATGAAGATCACAATTCCACCCAGTCCCGGAATTATTCCTTCAGCAATAAGGCTGGTGAAAGGTCCGGGAGGCATATTGGCATTGACGATCTCACTCAGCCATACAAAGCTGGCGTCGATGAGATCCATTGGATAAGCAGACCAATTATATATTGCCTGGAAAATAAGCAGAAGAATGCTCAGGAAAATCACATATCCCCAAACCTTATGGGTCAGGATCCTGTCAAGCGAAGCACGTAACCCCTTGGCAGCATTGGCGTCGACTGTCATGCATTTCTTCAGGGTTTCATTGATATACTTATATCTCAGGATGGTTTCTTTCTGCTGCATCCTTTTAAGGGTCCCTTCATCTTTGGTCTGAAAGTCGGGAGTCTTGCTTATACTGTTGCGGTCCAGGCTTCCGAAGTTCACGTCCTGGGTGATGACCAGCCAGAGCTTATAGAGCGACTGGTTCGGGAAAGCCTTCCGCAGGCGGTTGAAATAATCGGGATCCATCGAACTGGCATTGAGGCAGGGTTCGGTGGAAATATTGCGGTAGTTGAGGATGAGTTCCTTCAGCTCTTCAATTCCTTCGTTTCGACGGGCACTTACCAGGGCTATTTTGGTGTTCAGCTCCTTTTCGAGCTGTGGTACATCAATGCTGATCCCCCGGCGTTTCATCCGGTCTGCCATATTGATGACCAGGATGGTGGGAATTTCGAGGTCCTTGATCTGGGTGAACAGGAGCAGGTTCCTTTTCAGGTTCTCCACATCGCTAACCACCACTGCCACATCGGGATAATCTTTATCGTTTTTGTTGAGCAGCAGCTCGATCACCATGTTTTCATCAAGGGAAGAAGCATTTAAGCTATAGGTCCCGGGAAGGTCGAGAATATGTGCCTTCAGCCCCCTTGGCATCTTACAGATCCCCTCCTTTTTCTCAACAGTAATTCCCGGATAATTCCCCACCTGCTGATTCAGTCCTGTCAGTTTATTAAAAACAGAGGTCTTTCCGGTGTTGGGATTTCCAATTAAGGCTACGTTAAGTTGCTTGCCCATTTTTAGGAGATTAGGTCAATTTCTATCTGCGCAGCCGTTTCCTTGCGGATGGCCAGGTGACTGCCATTTATGTTGAGATACATAGGGTCGCGGAAGGGAGCTATCTGCACCATCTCAACCTCGTTTCCCGGAAGGCAACCCATCTCCAGTAGTTTCAGGGGAATCAATTCCGCTGAAAATTCCTTGATGATACCCCGCTCACCCCGCTTTAAATCAGCTATAGTAATCTTCAATGTTTATTTAGATTGATTTTAAACAAGGCAAAAGTAAGGCAAAAAAACCGTTTAGAAAAATAAAAGGGATGAGGAGTGGGGGAGTTTTGT
>CAMPJY010000098.1 GCA_946887025.1 uncultured Salinimicrobium sp. | reverse complement strand
GATGATTTACTTACCGACGAACATAAAATGGTTCGCGATGCAGCCCGGGAGTGGGTGAAGCGTGATGTTTCGCCAATTATAGAGGAAGCCGCCCAGAAAGCGGAATTTCCGGAGCAGGTTATAAATGGGCTTGCAGAAATAGGGGCTTTTGGGCCTTACATTCCCGAGGATTACGGGGGGGCAGGGCTGGACCAGATCTCTTACGGACTCATCATGCAGGAAATCGAGCGTGGCGATAGCGGAATTCGTTCTACCGCCTCAGTGCAATCTTCCCTGGTGATGTATCCCATTTTTAAATACGGCAGCGAGGAACAGCGTAAAAAATACCTTCCAAAACTTGCTACCGGAGAATTCATGGGCTGCTTTGGCTTGACCGAGCCGGATCATGGCTCCAATCCGGGAGGCATGACCACCAATTTTAAGGATAAGGGCGACCATTATCTTTTGAATGGCGCCAAAATGTGGATCTCCAACGCTCCTTTTGCGGATATCGCCATCGTCTGGGCCAAGAATGAGGAGGGCCGGATCCATGGACTTATTGTGGAGAGAGGAATGGAAGGTTTTTCTACCCCTGAAACTCATAATAAATGGTCCCTAAGGGCAAGTGCTACGGGAGAGCTTATTTTTGATAACGTAAAGGTTCCCAAGGAGAACCTTCTGCCTAACAAAAGCGGACTGGGAGCTCCCCTCGGCTGTCTGGATTCTGCACGTTATGGAATAGCCTGGGGCGCCATTGGGGCTGCCATGGACTGTTATGATACCGCACTGCGTTATGCAAAGGAAAGGATTCAGTTTGGGAAACCCATTGGAGCCACTCAGCTGCAACAGAAGAAGCTGGCTGAAATGATCACCGAAATAACCAAAGCGCAATTACTTACCTGGAGACTGGGAGTTCTGCGAAATGAAGGAAGAGCCACTTCAGCACAAATATCCATGGCTAAGCGAAATAATGTGGATATGGCTATCCAAATTGCGAGGGAAGCAAGACAGGTCCTAGGAGGGATGGGGATTACCGGGGAATATAGCATTATGCGCCACAGTATGAACCTTGAAAGTGTGATCACTTATGAAGGTACTCACGACATACATCTGCTGATCACCGGACAGGATATAACCGGGTTTTCTGCGTTTCAATAGCGGATGGGGTAAAAAAACCTGAAATCATTAAATTGCCCGGACTTTTAAGTCCGGGTTCCTGAAGTTATTTTTGATAAAGGGCTTTAGCCCAATATTTTATAGGTATCGCTGTTGGGCTAAAGCCTATATGAATGGGAGACCATCATACCCGCCTTAAAAGGCGGGGCAATTCATTAATAGGAGATAATAAAAAAAGCTGTCTTTTCAGACAGCCTCAGGTTTAATTCAGCCGGGAGGCCGGCCCGTTGGGCAGGTCAAAACAAGGGCAACGCCCACAGCGTTTTCCCTTTAAATATTTTTCACAGCATTCTGTCTTGAGCTTAATAGGAGGGGGAACGAGAACCGGGTCAATCTCTACCGCAGTCAATTCCTGATTATATCCTGAATCCCTAGTCTGGGGGTCCAGATCCAGTTGGTATTCCTCAAAACGCTTTCCCGGATATTCTTTTCCAAAAGGGAAATTTGCCAGCTCGTATTTCAATTGCAGAATCCGGGAGCCTAGTCTGGATTCCTTTTTAGGCAGACGACGGTGTAAAGATTTCTCCTGCTGAAGAGTTGATTCTTCTGCCTTATCTGAGTAAAATATTATTACGGAAATCAGGTTCATTTTCAGAATAAGAATTTTAACCGGAGCTTTACAAAAACCGCTCCTTTTTTACTGAACACCAGGATTTTATCCGGTTATTCTGCACTTGCAGGGGCCAGCTTTACTTCCAGGCCTTCCAGTTCCTCTGTTATCGGAATCTGGCAGCTAAGGCGGCTATTGGGTTGTACAAAGAAAGCCTGGTCCAGCATGTCTTCTTCCTCATAGCTTTTCTCAGGCAGCAGGTGCTCGTGACTCTGCATATAGCACTGGCAGGAGGCACACATTGCCATGCCGCCGCAGATCCCAATCGTACCTTCAGGAGCGAGTTCATAGGAACGGATCACCTCCATCAGGTTCATGTTCATATCCGTAGGGGCGTCAACCTGGTGGGCTTCGCCTTCACGATCTATAATGGTGATTTTAATATCTGACATCTCTGTAAAAACAGACCTAACAGATTTTCAAATCTGTCAGGTCTTTGTAAATTAATTTATACTCTTAACCACTTCGCGTTTTGCCTCCTTCACTGAACCGTCAAATCCATTGATTCCGCTCACGGTAGTATATTTCATCACGTATTTTTTATCAGGGAAGATACGCTGGTAGGCGCTCTGGCACATGATAGCTGCCTCGTGGAAGCCGCACAGGATGAGTTTCAGTTTACCCGGATAGGTGTTTACATCCCCAATGGCATAAACCCCGGGAATATTAGTCTGATAGTCATAGCTGTTGTTCACTTTAATGGCATTCTTCTCAATTTCCAGCCCCCAGTTTGCAATAGGACCTAATTTTGGGGAAAGTCCGAAGAGAGGAATGAAATAATCGGTTTCTTTCAGCTCCTCCTGGGATTCATCTCCCTGATGACGGATCACCACAGCTTCCAATTCGCTTTCTCCTTTTAAACCGACCACTTCAGCTTCCGTGATGAGGTTGATCTTGCCCAGTCTTGAAAGCTCCGCTACTTTTTCCACGGAATCAAGGGCTCCGCGGAAATCATTGCGGCGGTGTACCAGGGATACTTCTTCCGCAATATTTGCGAGGTAGATGGACCAGTCAAGGGCCGAATCGCCTCCTCCTGCTATTACCACCCGTTTATTTCTGTAGAATTCCGGATCCTTGATGATATAAGCCACTCCGTTGTCCTCATATTTGGCAATATTGGTTATAGGTGGCTTACGGGGTTCGAAACTACCCAGTCCTCCCGCAATAACTACGACAGGAGCATTGTGTTGGGTCCCTTTGTTAGTAGTCACGACGAAGGAGCCATCCTCAAGGGTTTCTATGGTTTCCGCCCTTTCCCCGAGAGTGAATCCCGGTTCAAAAGGTTTTATCTGTTCCATAAGATTGTCCACAAGGTCTCCTGCGAGCACTTCAGGGAATCCAGGAATATCATAAATAGGTTTTTTGGGGTATATCTCGGAACACTGGCCTCCGGGTTGAGGCAAAGCGTCGATGAGATGGCATTTTAATTTCAGCAATCCTGCTTCAAACACGGCGAAGAGTCCAGTGGGCCCTGCACCGATAATCAACATATCTGTTTTAATCATCTGTTTCTGTTTTTCGGTCAAGTGTGGGGTATTTCTTCAGAAGAACCTTTAGCCTTCAATATTTACCACCTGTTCGATCTGGGGAGCGTATTTTTTAATGGTCATTTCGACGCCTGATTTCAGGGTCATCCGATTGACACTGCAACTCACGCAGGCTCCCAGCAACTTTACCTTTACCAGGTTGTCATTCTCGATGGCAACCAAAGAAATATCACCCCCATCGCTAACTAGGAAAGGCCTGATTTCTTCAAGAGCTTTTTCGACATTGATCCGGATTTGTTCGCTTGTTGTGTTCATATTATCCTTTTACTGCACTACAGCCAGCCATAGTGGTTATTTTAATTGCTTCGGTGGGAGGAAGGCTCGTATTTCTCTTAACGGTTTCCTGTACCACATTCTGCGTTATTTTATCGAAAGCTTCAGACAAGGGCGTTCCTTCCTGAAGGGCAGCCGGATGTCCGATATCCCCGGCTTCCCGGATGCTTTGTACCAGCGGAATCTCTCCCAGGAATGGGACCTGCAGGTCTTCAGCCAGTACCTTGGCGCCTTCGCGTCCGAAGATATAATATTTGTTCTCCGGAAGTTCTTCAGGAGTGAAATAGGCCATATTTTCAATAATTCCCAGGACGGGTACATTGATAGCTTCCTGCTGGAACATGGCAACCCCTTTTTTGGCATCTGCAAGAGCTACATTTTGCGGAGTACTTACGATCACCGCCCCTGTAATGGGCATGGACTGCATGATGGACAGATGTATGTCTCCTGTTCCCGGAGGCAGGTCGATCAGCATAAAATCAAGTTCTCCCCAGGCGGCATCAAAGATCATCTGGTTCAGCGCCTTTGCAGCCATGGGCCCTCGCCATACCACTGCCTGGTTCGGCTTGGTGAAGAATCCTATTGAAAGGATCTTGATCCCGTAATTCTCAATGGGCTTCATCTTTGATTTTCCGTCCACATTTACAGATAAGGGACGTTCGTATTCCACATCAAACATCATAGGGGTGGATGGGCCATAAATATCTGCATCCAGTATACCTACGCTGAATCCCATTTTTGCGAGACTGACGGCAAGGTTTGCTGTAACAGTGGATTTTCCAACCCCTCCCTTTCCTGAGGCTACTGCAACTATATTTTTAATTCCGGGGATTGCTTTCCCTTTTATTTCCGGCTTTTCAGGTGCCTGTACTTTAATATTCACCTTCACTTTCGCCTTTTCATACACGTGCTCGTGGATGGCCTTCATCACGTCAACCTCGGCTCTTTTTTTGATATGCAGGGCAGGGGTAGTCAGTAAAAGATCGACCACCACCTCATCTCCAAAAGTCATAATATTCTGTACGACACCGGCTTCAACCATATTTTTTCCTTCCCCGGCAACCGTGATGGTTTCAAGGGATTTCATTATTTCTTTCTTGTCAAGTTTCATGCTGTTTTTGTCTTTGAGGGAATCTCTTATGTAGATTCATTCTAAATGCAAATATAGAGGTAAAAGCTAAGATAGCGAAGCTATTATGCAATTTTGATGGAATCTGTAAAGGAAAGTAAAAAAGCCTAGAGTTCCCGGGCAGGATCCCAGAATAAGGTCTTGAAATGGACGACCTGATCCTCCTCTACCTCCACTCCCTCTTCCTCCAGCATCCGCTGCATGGCAAAAGTACCGGGGAAGTGATTTTTTCCGCTGAGAAGACCATTGCGGTTTACCACACGATGGGCCGGCACATCATCCATTCTGGAAGCATTGTTCATGGCCCAGCCGACCATTCGGGCACTGCCTCCTGATCCAAGATACCTGGCGATGGCCCCGAAGCTCGTCACCCTACCTTGAGGTATTTGCCTTACGACCTCATACACTTTCTCAAAAAATCCTGAATTCTCCATGACTTAATAAAAGATCCTGAAAAGGGTTATGATCACGAGGACGAACATCAGGCCTGCCATGAAATAATTGGAATATTTGGTGAAGTAGGTAGCTTTCTCTTCGATTTTCGCAAAGAAAATAGCGTAAAAATACAGGCTGGTGAAGGTCCCAAGGGAAGCTGCCAGGATAAAAGCAAGGATCTGCAGGTTGTGATAATTGACACTGCCGCCGACATTAAGTCCGGCCCCGAGGGCACAGAAAAAAGGAATGGGAAATATATTCAGGGCAGAGATCAGCATACCTTTCAAAAAACTTCTCGCTCCGTTGGTCACATGCACCTGTACCTCTTTCCGCTTGCGCTGGGCCATTATAATAAAATATGCCCCCATGATCAGGAAGATCACCAACCCCGTCCTTAGGAGCATGTTGCGCACGTAGGGATTGTCGAATATGTATTTGGCCAGTAGGATTGCAATGAGGGCCTGGAAAAGAACGATAAAGGAAGCGCCAAAAGCCACATAGACCCCGCTGCTCTTTCCTTTCTGGACGCAGGTCTTCGCAACGCTCATGTTAACAAGCCCCGGAGGGACTACCCCAAGGAGTGCAGCGAAATAGGTGATAAGGAAAAGTTTTGTCTCCTCCAAGTGCTGTTATTTAATCCGGAACTTGATAAAAGTAATGGGTTTTCCCTGCTCAAGATACTGTTTTTCGTAAAATGTTTGCATACCTGTTACTTCTTTTGGGGAATAATCGTTTTTATAGACGTCGTGGTTCGCCTGAAGGACCTCATGCCCCTCCCCGTGAAGCAGCCCTAAGGTATAGCCGTGCATGAATTCACTGTCCGTTTTCAGATTTACCACCCCGTCGGGTTTCAGAATCTTTTTGTACTTCTGAAGAAATTCAGAATTGGTCATCCGATGCTTGGTGCGCTTATATTTTATCTGAGGATCCGGAAAAGTGATCCAGATCTCATCCACTTCGTTTTCGGCAAATATCTGGTCCACCAGCTCAATCTGACTACGGAGGAAACCTACGTTATCCAGATTCTCCTCCAGGGCGGTTTTTGCTCCTCTCCAGAAGCGGGCCCCTTTGATGTCTATCCCAAGATAATTCTTCTCCGGATGCATTTTCGCCAGCCCTACGCTATATTCGCCTTTCCCGCAGCCCAGTTCCAGAACAAGTGGTTTGTCGTTTTTAAAAAAATCCTTTTGCCAGTTGCCTTTATAGGGAAATTCCCCGCTGAGGATCTCCTCCCGCGTTGGTTGCACCACATTTGAAAAGGTCTCGTTCTCTCTAAATCTCTTAAGTTTGTTCTTGCTGCCCACTGGGATGATAAATTTTGAGCAAAATTAACCAAATTAGCCGAACCTGAGTTTCAAATGACCAAAAGGAAAATAATCGTTGCGGTACTTAACTGGGGCCTGGGACATGCCAGCCGCAGTATTCCCGTAATTAAAGCTTTACAGGACGAAGGTTTCGAACCCGTACTGGCTTCAGATGGGGAAGCGCTGCTGCTGCTGCGAAAGGAGTTTCCGGGATTGAAGTGGCTGGAATTACCAACTTATCGGATAACATACCCGCGACAGGGAAGACTTATGAAATTCCATTTTCTGCTGAAAGGACCACGGATCCTGAAAGCTGTAATTGCGGAACACAAGGCGATAAAAAGATTTATTTCCTCTGATGGAGGTGTAGCGGGAATCATATCCGACAACCGCCTCGGGGCCTTCTCCAAAGAAGTCCCTTCGGCCTATATGACACATCAGCTAAAGCTTTTTTCCGGTAGCACAAGTGGTTTAACCACTTCGATGCACCATTATTTCATTAACCAATATGACGAATGCTGGATTCCCGATGAGGAAGGACCGGATAATCTTACGGGGAGAATGAGCCAGGCATCCGGACTAAAAATTCCTGTGAAGTATCTGGGAATCCTGAGCCGCTTTGAAAAAAGGGATTCAGCTGAGAAATATGACCTGCTGGTCCTGCTCTCGGGACCCGAACCCCAACGAAGCCTGTTGGAGGAAATATTATTAAAGGAACTCCGGGCTTATTCGGGGGAAATTCTTTTTGTCCGTGGGAAAATTGAAGGGGTAACCATCTCAGAGAAAACCGGGAAGATGGAAACAGCCAGTTATCTCACGGGAAAAGAACTCGAGACTGCATTAAATTCAGCTAAAATGATTCTGTCGAGGTCGGGCTATTCCAGCATCATGGATCTGGCGGCATTAGGAAAGAAAGCTTTTTTTATCCCCACTCCCGGGCAATACGAGCAGGAATACCTGGCTTTCCAAATGGAACGGAAAAAGTTTGCTCCCTTCTGCGCCCAGAAAGATTTTACTTTAGAGGAATTGAAAAAGGCTGATTCCTTCCCCGGATTTACCACTATTTCCAGGCGTGGATCCCTTGCCGGAATTTTTGCTCTTTTTCATGGTAAATGAGAATTCACTGCCCTTCCCGAATTTACTTTCTACAAAGATTTTTTCCTTATGAGCCTCAATAATATGCTTTACAATCGATAGTCCCAGTCCTGAACCCCCTTCTTTACGGGACCCGCTTTTGTCTACCCTGAAGAACCTTTCAAACAGCCGCGGAAGGTGCTCTTCCTCTATGCCTTCTCCATTATCCCTGACTCTCACAATGATGCGGTTGTTTCCGAAGTCCTCTACCTTCACCTTTGTCTTTCCGCCCTTCTTGCCGTACTTTATGGAATTGACCAGCAAATTGGTAAGTACCTGCTGGATCCGCTCCTCATCCCCATAAACCCAGACAGGATCGTGTTTGGTGGAGAAAATCAGCTGCATATCCTTTTTGGCGGCTTTCATTTCCAGGAGATCAAAGACGCTTTGGACTAGGTCTACCACATCAAAGCGTTCCATTTTCAGACTGAGGTCCCCGGTTTCCAGCTTGTTGATCATGTCAAGGTCCTTGACAATGTAAATTAGCCTTTCCACCCCTTTTTCTGCACGTTTCAGGTATTTTTTCCTTACGGTTTTATCCTTGATGGCGCCGTCGAGTAAAGTGAGGATATAACCCTGAACAGTAAAGAGAGGGGTTTTAAGTTCGTGTGCCATATTCCCCATGAACTCCTTCCTATAGTTTTCCCTGACCTTAAGGGTTTCGATCTCCAGGAGTTTGCCTTCTGCGAATTTCTCCACTTCTTCCGAAAGCGAGGCCATATCGGTGGTAACCTGTCCGGGTCTTACAGCCGTTGCATCCAGCAGACGTACATTGTCATAGATGGATTTTATTTTTTTATAGATGAAATGTTCCAGACGGTACTGGATAATGAGGAAAGAAAACCCATAGCAGCAGACAGCGTAAAGAATTAGCGCCGGAATAGAGAAGAAGCCCGCCAGGTAAAGGAACAGCCCTGAGAGCAGGCAGAGGAATACGGTGAGGTATCCTGAAGTCTTTAAGGCAAATTTGTAAGAGCGTTTAAAATCTTTTGGCATTAAGCGACAAATTTATAGCCCACCCCTTTAATGGTCTTGAAACATTCTTCTCCAATTTTCTCCCGAAGTTTTCGGATGTGTACATCGATGGTACGCCCCCCGACGATCACCTCATTTCCCCACACCTGTTCGAGGATTTCTTCCCTTTGGAATACTTTTCCGGGTTTGGAAGCAAGTAGCCACAGGAGCTCGAATTCTTTGCGGGGCAGGAGGATCTCCTGCTTGTTGTTTATGACCTTGTATTCATCGCGGTTGATGATCAGGTCGCCCACCTCAAGTACATTCCCCTGGCTTTCATCTTCCTTGAACCTCCGAAGAAGGGCCTTTACCTTGCTGGTCAGCACCTTGGGTTTGATGGGTTTGGTAATATAATCATCTGCCCCTGCATCAAATCCTGCCATTTGAGAGTAATCCTCACTTCTGGCAGTCAGGAAGGTAATAACGGTTTCCTGGAGTTCGGGGATCTTGCGGATGCGTTCACAGGCCTCAATCCCATCCATTTCGGGCATCATCACGTCCAGAATAATAAGGTGAGGTTTATTCTGCCGGGCCAGCTCAATGGCTTCCAGTCCATTTTCAGCGGTTATAATCTGGTAACCTTCCGATGAAAGATTGTAACTGATAATCTCCAGAATATCCGGTTCGTCATCGACCAGTAATATTCGCATGTCCTTTTTTTTCATTGTCCTAACTCATAAAAGTTGATGCAAAATTAATCATATTCTTTCACTGGGGTAAGGCTCACTGGATTGATAACCTTTAGTTAACCTTAAGATCACCGAGCCTTAATCTACAGCTAACCCTGTCTTTACATTGTCGCCTTTATTTTGCCGCAAAGAAATGAAAGAAGAAAAATGAAGAACTGTTTTTTGGTGATGTTGTTTTTAATTGGTTTTCAATTACAAGCACAAGATAATGAAAAAGGAGCAATAGTCGGGAAAATTTCAGACAAGCAGATGCAGGGGGAACCGCTGCCATTTGCAAACGTGATTATTAAAGGTACCACCACGGGTGCCACGACTGATTTTGATGGATTATACGCGATTGACGGTCTGGAGCCGGGAATGTACACAGTAGTTTACAGTTTTATTGGATATGAGACCCTGGAAATTCCAAATGTGGAAGTAAAGCCGGGAGAGGTGACGGAAATTAATCCTGAATTAGGTCCGGATGCCGCGGCCCTGGATGAAGTGGTTATCACTACCGTGGCGCGAAAGGATTCAGAAATAGCTCTGCTGCTGGAGCAAAAAGGAGCTATTGAAATAAAAGGCAGCATTGGCGCCCAGGAATTAGCCAAATTAGGGGTCTCCAATGTTGCCCAGGCCACCACGAAGATCTCCGGAGTAAGCAGCAGCGAGGGTTCCGGAGATATTTATGTGCGAGGGCTGGGGGATCGTTATTTCTACACCACCATGAATGGCCTTCCTATTCCTTCGGATGATGTGGAGCGAAAAAATATCGACCTTGGTTTGTTTTCCACTAGTGTCATTCAGGATGTGAGTATCAGCAAAACCTACTCCGCCACGAGTTCTGCCGATCAGGCTTCAGGAACCATAGATATTAGCACCCGCGAACTTGTAGGGCCAGACATTTTGAGTCTTGGTGCCGAAGTGGGAGTTAATTCCAATGTACTGCAGGATGGGGTCTGGGACAATTTCAGGATCAGCGCCAATTCCAGCGACATACAAATGGGAATTTATTCCCAGGACCTTTCCGCCGGGGAAGCGATCACCGGGCAGAGCTGGAATACCAGAAGAATGCAGATGCCGTTGAACTACAAATATTCCCTTACCGCCGGAAAACGATTTGGGGATAAATTCAAGCTGCTTTTTACCGGGTCCCAATCTGCTGCTTTCGAGCACAGTAAAGGGGTATACAGGCAGTTCAGATCCAACTTCCTTGAAGATGAGATCAGCGATGCTGAAGAATTTACCCAAACCTACACTACCACCGGACTGCTGGATCTTGGTTACGAGTTCGACGAAAACAATAACCTGAGGGCAACAAGTCTTTTCGTGAACAAGCTTACCGATGAAGTATATGAGGCAGGCAGAAATGGGGAAGGGGTCATTTTTGAGGAAACCAACGCGGGAGAGAACCTGAACCAGTTCGTCCGCGATCAGAATACAAAACAGACAAGGTTATGGGTGAACCAGCTCGCCGG
>CAMPJY010000097.1 GCA_946887025.1 uncultured Salinimicrobium sp. | reverse complement strand
GGACTTCAACCAAATCCTTACACTAGAAATAGTTAATGTATTGTTAAATCATTACCTTTTAATGCATAGTACCGTAACAAAAATTATTCTCGGAAGTCTTTCAGGTATAAGACATTAATAATCAAATCTTGACAATCATGAGAACAATTGTAAACATTATCAGAGGTTACGGAGTATCGAAGACAGTAGGAAGCTCACAACCGCGAAACTTCTTATCCCTGGATTCTTCACACAAGAATATCTGGACTTCAAAAAGAAGATTCGCCCATTAAACATTAATAAACCATTAAAACCAAAACAATGAAAACACTAGCAAACATCATCAGAGGATACGGAGTATCAAAGACAGTAGGCAGCACCCAGCCAAAAGAATTTTTACTACAGAATTCCTCCAACAGGAATATCTGGTTCAATAGAAGACGTTACGCACATTAAAATTTTTCAATCATGAGACTATTAAACAGCATCATCAGAGGATATGGAGTATCGAAGACAGTAGGCAGCTCCCCATCCCGACAATTTCTAACCACCTTTTCGTCCAACAGGAACATCTGGTTCAGTAAAAGAAGATATGAACACTAAAAGATAAAAATCATGGAGTGTGTAAAGAAGCCGGTAAAAGAAGGGCGATTTACCGGCTATTTTTTTGTCTTTTTTTGATAAAGGAATTGCAAGCTGAAAAACCTATCTGAAGGGAAATTTCGTCTGCTCCCAGAATCCTTTTGGAAACTCCTCATCCCCCTCAAACCCTATCTCCTTCACCTCCTCAGTCTCCGGAACATAAGCGGTTCCGAATAGGTAATCCCACAAGCTAAGCGTAAGACCGAAATTCACCCCTTCCCTATTCCCCTTCGGCAAATCCCGACTGTGATGCCACAGATGCATTTTAGGGTTGTTCAGAAGATATTTCAAAGGTCCGTAGTCCCAGTCCAAATTAGCATGATTTAAATGCCCTATGAGGACTGTGAAAAGGTGTATTAACAGGAAATCCTGAATTCCAAAGCCTATCATCGCCAAAGGCAGGTACTGGAGGGTTTTGTAAATGATGGTTTCCATGAAATGAAACCTGAAATGGGAAGAAAAACTCATCTGCTTCACTGAATGGTGTACCTGGTGAAATTTCCACAGAAACTCCGACCTGTGCAGAAGCCGATGAACATTCCACTGAATAAAATCTGCCACCACCAGCATTATAAGCAGCTGCGCCCAGACTGGAAACGACTGAACCTCGAATGCCACTGCATTTTCAAGTCCTACTAAATTCAGCAGGTTTTCAAATAATGCCACCCCTAAATTAGACAACGCATTATATCCTATCAGGGAGAAAAGGATAAAATTAAAAAGCAAATAGAAAGAATCGAGCCAGAAGTCCTGCCTCAGGATCTTCTGGTGTTTCCGCCATGGAGTAATGATCTCCACGAGCCACACGATAAGAGACAGCCCTAAAAACCAGTAAAAGTAATTGTCCCAGCCGGGATTCATGATCTGCCTCATGAGGTAGTCGAAGTACCCGGTGAAGGAATCGAGAATTATCTTTATATACTTTTCCATCTGGTTTCCTCTGGCGATTAGGAATTTTGGATTGTCTCGCCAGGTTTTTCAGCAGCTTTTAAAATTTCCTGAATATCATTGGCTATAGGCATTGGCCTCAATGGGGGAACGTTCGCTCCGCCCGTGTTCCCCACAGGAATTTTACCCACAAAGGATTTCACTCCACCTACCATTAGTCGGGGCAATTGCCCTAAAATTTCTTTTCTGTCCTTGATTTTTATCCCAAATTTCAACATCAGCCAGTGAACATAGGTATGAGGCCAGGGATAAGCCTGCCCTATCACATGTGCCCGCTCCAGATGATACCAGGCCCCGGAATAGTCACCTGCCGCCAAAAAACTTCGGTACAGCTCCAGTTCCATATGGAAGTGAGGTGCGAGAGTCTGAGGGATTTTGGTATTTATTTTCATTGGCTGGTAATGCTTTTTCTTCCATCTTCGGTCTTCGGACTTCCGACATTCTCTAAAACTCCTTAATTGCCTCCCCCAGATCAAAAACCTCCAAATCTTTCAGCTCATTCTCAAGTATACTACTCCCGGCAGCAGATCGAAAACCTGCGGCGCAGTGAACCACCACGGGTTTATCGGTGGGGATTTCGTAAATCTTCTCCCTTAGGTTATGCAAAGGAATAGTAATGGCATTTTTAAAGATCTTCCCCTTCTTCGTTTCTCCTTCATTTCGTACATCAACAATGGAATACCCATCAAGGTCATTCCTGAATTTTTCTACATCCAGTTTTACGGAACTCTTTGGTAGATTAGCTCCATTTAGGGAAACAGCACCCAGAATCAGATTCTCATAACCGATTTTAGCTGTTCTGGAAATTGCATCCTCTAGTTGCGACTCATCAGCTGCCAACAGATAAAATTTTTCCGTCGGGGCGATAATGGCTCCAAGCCAGGTTTCAAATTTTCCCCTTTCGGTCAACATGATGTTTATGGAATCCGGCAGGTGACCTGCCTTAAATTCAGACTCCTTTCGCACATCGACGACCAATTCCCCTTCCTTTACTTTCGAAACATCTTCTAAACGCTCCACCCCATGTAAGCCGATCTCGAAAGAAGGGGCTCCCTTCTTATTGAGGCTTACATTAAAGCCGAAGTATTTAGGGACAAATGGCTGATCCTGTAGGATGGTCTTTACGAATTCCTCCTGAGATTGCTCCTGGAAGGCCCAGTTTTCCCTACGCTCTTTCCCCAGGGTACTGAAAGGTTCACTGCTGAGATTCTTCCCACACAGCGATCCGGCGCCGTGGGCGGGGTATACCAGGATATCATCCTTTAAATCTGCGAGTTTATGCTGAATGCTGTCAAACATCTGTTTGGCAAGAGACTCTCGTTTTGCTGTTAGATTACCAACGGATTCTCTCAGGTCCGGCCTGCCAACATCTCCTATAAAAAGTGTGTCTCCTGTAAAAAGAGCCACTTCCTTTCCTTCTTCATTCAAAAGAAGCACACTTATGCTATCAGGAGAATGTCCCGGGGTATTAATAGCTTTCAGGGTTAGCTCCCCCAGTTTAATTTCATCCCCATCGTCAAAACTTTTGTGTTCATATTCTGCACCTAATAATCTGCTGACATAGATGGAGGCATTGGTCTTTTTCTGAATTTCCAGATGGCTGCTTACGAAATCAGCATGCGGATGCGTTTCAATCACCGTCGTTATCTTTGCTTCATTTGCAACTGCAAATTCGTAATATGGCTGCGGGTTCCTGGCAGGATCAATTAGGGCAATTTTCCTATGGCTAAGGATCGCATAGCTGGCATGGGCAAGGTTTATATCGTAAAATCGTTCGATCTTCATTTTTTTGGTCTTAGTGCCTTCCAAATAGAAGGTCATTTTTTATTCTTTATTCTGTAATACTTCCTTATCTGTTTCTTTACATAAAGAAAACGGCCAATCCCCAGGAGAAGGATTGCAGGGCCCAGTAACAGCAGAAAAATACCGAGATCTGTAATTTCCTCCAGCACATCCAGTTTCATGATTGCAAAACCGGAACTAAGGATCACCACGGAGGTCCTGAAGTAGGAAAGAAAGGTCCTTTCATTTGCAAGTCTCGTTCTTTCTATTGCCAGAAAATCTCGGGTGATGAGTTCTTCCATTATCAATCTTCAATATATTGAGTCCAGGCTTTGTATCCCCCTTTAAGATCGGTTATATCTTTAAACCCCTCAGCACGTAGCAAAACTGCTGCTTTCCCGCTGCGGTTTCCGCTACGGCAGTAAATAAGAATTGGCTTACTTTTGTCCAGATCAGCAGTCTTCTCCAGAAAATCTTCCGACAGAAAATCTATATTGACTGCTTTTTCCAAATGCCCTGCCTCAAATTCTTCAGGTGTCCGAACGTCTATCAGCAACACTTCCTCCCGTTGCATTTCCTTTTGGAATTCAACAGGTTCGATCACCTTCGCAGCAGGTTCAGATTGCGCAACAGCAGGGGAAAAGGGAGCAACCATCAATAATAAAAGGATCAGTTTTTTCATAGCCCTAAAGATACAAAGCCTGCTTGAAAAATTGACAAATCCCTTGCAATTATTGACCAATACAAATTTTCGGAAGCTGAAAAAAACCTAATGTAAAACCTTCTTAAATTGAAGATTATTTTATTCCTTTAGATACTATTTGCACGTATTTTTAATCCCTGCATACGATGAATTACTTCTTGAAAATTTCCTCTCCGTTCTGGGTTTACCTGATTACCCTGATGAGTTCCCTTTCTCAGGAAAAGTATCCTCCTGAAGGCTTTGTTTATATTCATGAGGTTATTCCAAATGTCCATTATGATATTCGGTATGCGGGTGAAAATAACTTTGTGGGTAGTTCAATTGACGGATACAAAAAGCCTGTAGCCCTCCTCTCTTCTGAGGCTGCCGAGGCGCTGAAAAAAGCTTCCCACACCCTGGAGGCCCAGGGTTATGAACTAAAGGTTTTTGATGCTTACAGGCCGCAGCGCGCTGTGAACCAGTTTATGGCATGGGCCAAAGATGCGAGCCAGAAAGAAATGAAGAAGGAATTTTATCCAGAAGTGGATAAAAAGGATCTTTTTAAACTGGGATATATAGCTTCAAAATCCGGCCATACGCGGGGAAGTACTATCGATCTGAGCCTGGTGGAAAAAGCTTCAGGAAAAGAAGTGGATATGGGTAGCCCTTATGATTTCTTCGGTCCCATCTCTCATCACGGGGCGACTGAGATCACGCCTCAACAGACCAGGAACAGGAAGCTTCTGTTACGTGCCATGCAGAATGCAGGTTTCCGGGCGTATTCGGAAGAATGGTGGCATTACACCCTTCGGGAGGAGCCCTATCCGGATACCTATTTTGATTTTCCCGTCCAGTAATTTACAGTTCATACATACTGCCTGGATTGGGTTATCCGGGGAATTTTTCGTAAATTCTCTTTCATAAAATCTTCCTGACATGTTTCCACTTCGGTTTGGTATAAGTCCCGGATATGCGATTATCACGGCCATTGTTCTTATCGCCGTGGTTATCTATACAATTTTCGCCGTACGTCGGCAGGCTTCGGAGGCAGCGGGGAAAATAGATCCGAATCCTGCCCTTAAACAACTGAAGGAACGATATGAACGCGGGGAAATGAGTAAGAGGGATTACGAAGCTAAAAAGAAGAGGCTGAAAAATATGCGCGGTTAGCAGAAGCATCCTTCATTTTTCCTGACCTCAGCCGTTCCGGAAAAGGTTCTTCTCCTTGATTATCGCCGCTGTGCTTTCTGGAAGTGAAGACTCCCAGCCGGGCTCGCCTTCCATTATCATGCGATGGATTTCCCTGGAATAGATATCCAGAATCTCCGGGTCGAAATCCGTGATATCCACCACCCTGCCGTTGTCCTTGAAATACTTGTACAGCTCCTTCATCCGCGGGTGTACCTTCAGATTTTCACTGGTAATGATTTCGCCAGTTGCCTGATCTTTTAAAGGGTACAGGTATACCTTCAGGTTCTTGAAGAAGAGTTTTCCGAAGGCTTCAAGGATTCCTCCGCTCAGGTGACGGTAATATTTCTCGTCAAAAATATCGATAAAGGTGGTTACTCCCATTGTAAGTCCCATACGCTCCTTGGTGTGGAGGGAGAAATATTCCACCACCTTATAATACTCCTGAAAATTGGAGATCATCACGGTCTGGCCCAAGGCGCACAACAGGTCTGCCCGGTCAAGAAAATCTTTCTCATCTATCTCCCCTTCTGCTTTGAGGTTGGAGAGGGTGATTTCAAAAATAACCACCGTCCGATCGGCTTCCACTTTTTTTTCCTTTAGAAATAGTTCCAGAGATTTCTCATACATACTCATATTTACCCGGGTTACCGGTCTGAAACTTCCTCTCAGAGTGAGTATATTCTTTTTATAAAGGACATTGGCCGGAAGAACATTGTTCCCATCGGGCGAAAACATGACGGCTTCGGTCATTCCATTCTTTACGAGCTGCAGACTCATCAGCCTGTTGTCCACATGTTTGAATAAAGGCCCTAGGAAATTTATAGTATCGATTTCTATACGATGGGTATCCAGGTTGTCGTAAAGGCTTCTGAGAAGCTGTATGGGCTTGTCATAAAGGTAAAAGGCCCCGTAGATAAGATTTACCCCAAGGACCCCCAGGGTGATCTGTTGCAGTACTGCCGAATTTTCGTGGAACTGGATATGTAGCAGGATCTCACTGAATTCTTCCCCCGGACTGGCCTGAAACCGGATTCCCAGCCAGCCGTGCCCCTTATACTTTTTTGCCCAGTCGATAGTGGTGACAGTGTTGGCATAGCTGAAGAAAAGTTTGTTGGGGTGTTTCTCCCTCGGAAGGCGTTTTTCAATGAGGTAGGTCTCATATTCCAGCATGGCTTTAAGCCTTCCCTCAGTCACATATCTCCCTTGCGGATCAAGGCCGTAGATCGCATCGCTGAAGTCTTTGTCATAGGCACTCATCGCCTTGGCGATAGTCCGGGAAGGTTCGTCGGCACGAAAAAAATGCCTGACGGTCTCCTGCCCCGCCCCGATTTCGGCAAAGGTCCCGTAAATGTTCTCATTCAGGTTGATGCGCAGCGCCTTGTTTTTCGTGGAAAGTGCGCTCTCAAATTCGCGGTCCCCTGCTATCCTGTTGGGCATGATAAGCTGTTAGCGTTGGAAAGCCAATATACGACAATTTGAGTTTTCAGTTTACTGTGTTACCCGCATATCTTCCTTCATAACCCTTACTCACCGCCCACCTCCATGGCTGCCCTGATTCCCGAACGCATGGCCCCTTCCATGGTACTTCGCAATACACTGGTGTGTTCCCCTGCAAAATGTATATTGCCATGAGGTTGCTGCAGGAGCGCCAGGTATTTACCCACATCTCCGGGTGAGGGCCAGCTAATTCCCCCTTGTGAATAAGGATCCTCCCCCCAGGCCTTGACATGGGCTTCCTGGAAATGCTCCTCCACCCCGGGATGTACTTTTTCCATCGCTTTCAGGGTTTGTTGTACAATTTCCTGCTTCGGCTGCTTTCCAAGTCTTTCTGCCTGAGGTCCTGCGACATAACTTTCAAGAATGGCAGGATGTTCTTCAGGCTCCGTGGAGTGGGTATAGCCTGAAACTCCTCCTATCGGCAGATCGGTGACCGCTGTACCCGACACTCCTTTTTGCAACCAGAACGGCCGGTCCACCTGCAAATAGGTTCTGGTGACATCCAGGTAAGGCATGGCTTGAAAAGCTTCTTTCACTTCAGGTTTC
Organism: uncultured Salinimicrobium sp.; assembly: GCA_946887025.1. The sequence goes on along the minus strand of CAMPJY010000097.1, from coordinate 3,526 downwards.
AAAGGGGGCTGAAATTCCAAATTAGCTACCACGGGTGCAGGAAAACTGCAAATGACATGGTCCGCAGAAAAGGAAGCCTCATTACCTCCTTTATTAGCCCGCACGCTAACTTGTTTTCCATCATCATTTATTGAGGAAATCACCACCCCATACTGAATATGCTCTTTTATTTTCTCCGCCATTGCACTGGGTAATTTGTCATTTCCCCCATCAAGAACAAAGGGGGCCCCTCCCAGGAATAACCCGAAATCAGATAATGCTACAGATAATGCGGATGTCTCCTCAGGCACAGCGGCAAACCACTGGGAATTCTGTACAAGCTTAATGGCACCCTCGCTGGCCCCCATAGCTCTCATATAATCAGCCAGGGACATTTCATCCAGGGTGATCAGGGGTACTTTATTCCATTGCTCCGTCTTGGAAATTTCAGGAGGCAAAGTCTCAATAATATATTTGGTGACAAGGCCCCAGGGTCCCAGTTCTTTTTCTTCCGCAGAGAGCTCATAGGGCCAGTCAACAGGCTCCCCGGGGGTGACCACAAAACGTTTTCCATCCAGGTAATGCACCACCGGTCGCTGGGGCATGGGATAAGGTTTCCTTTCCAACCCAAATTCCTCAATATATTTTACAGCGGTGGTGTATGCTTCGGAATATCCGGCCGCCCCCTCCTCGGCATATAAGCCCTCTGCGAATACATCCCGTGCTGTGGAAACTCTGCCTCCCGGCCTGTCACGCGCTTCCAGCACCTGCACCTGGTGTCCCGCCTTTATCAATTCATAAGCCGCTGCGAGGCCGGCCATCCCGGCACCCAATACCAGCACCTTCTTAGGATTTGTGGTCCTGGGTAAATTAAATTCCTGTGCAGCCAGAAGTGCGGGAAAACTTAAACTGATTCCCATTGCTCCAGCTGCCAAAGTCAGCTGCTCCAAAAATTCCCTTCGAGTGGTGGTGGTGAAATCCTGCTTTTCCATAATATATAGATTTAATGGTTTCAATTTTTTGGAAGGGCGAGCTATGTATCAGTCGAACAGCCGTTAGAACAGGAGCTGATTTATAATAAATTTCCAACTGTTATTCCTAATTTAATTTCTTTTTTCAAAAACACCTAAAAACCATTTGACAAATCGGCGAATGGAGGTATTATTCTGATGAACGGTTTCAACTTATGAGTTGAACACTTGGATAAAGTGATTTTTCTGAACCGGGCTTTCTTATAGGAGCAATGTTTTTCAGCGGCGGTGTCCGGTTCGGGATCTTTCTCCTATAAATACATCTTAAAAACATCCGGAAATGCAATTTTAAGAAGCGGGATCAATTAATATGTGTAAGAAACAGGAGGAAAAAGAGATTTCTCCTGTTTTAAGAAAAGCAATTCTTTTGATGTTGTATCTCCCGAATTATCCTGTAAATCAAGTTTTTAAAAATAAATAAGGAATTTTATTACAGAAATCTCGATAACAATCAATTTCGTAAAAAGAAAATAATTGAAAATCTTCAATTCTGAAGCACTACCTGGATAATTTTATTTACGATTCCTTAAGGTATTAGCATGTCAAGCGGAAATAATGGAAAAAAGAATTCAGGAGAAAAAAAAATGATTCCGTCGGACGTATGACATTCTTTATTTTTTAAATTGGATAAGGATTCAATGCATCCCCTCCTGATCCTCCCCCTCCCCCACAAAGTTCACTGGCTGATATTTCTATATCAGGAAGAAAATGCAAAATGCCTAAATAGGATCTCTCGGAACTTCTGGTTTAAAAATAACAGTAAGTTTTGAAAGGTGCTTGAACAGGCTCACAAAGACTGGGAAGATAAAGCTATTCCCTAGTGGCTTCCCCGAGAACATCCTTTAGCAATTTCTATTTCTAAAGGTTACTGGCCTTCCTCTGTACTAGGCCAGGAGTTCCCCTTTACAATACCCCCTTGTTATTTTTAAAACTGCAGTCTCTGCAGTGCATTTGCCGTGCCCAAAATTTACTTAAGAAGTTTCCCTTCCTGGCATTTTACTAACCTTAAAAATTTTAATTATGAAAGTTTTTACCACGGGAACCTTAAGCCAGAATTCCCAATTTCTAAAAAATGATTCTGCTAACTTTGGCAGAAACCTGATCCTTCTATTTCTATTGTGCCTTTTCAGCCTCACTGGAAGTTATGGGCAAGGCGCAAAGGTTGACAAACTCGAACAATCTGCCAATGGCGCTTCCGGATCAGAAACCAGCCCTACAAGTTGGGTTACAGGAATTGTAAACAGATCGAAAGCGCATTTCGCTGAAGGAATGAATATTCCCTACAGACTCACCTTGTCGAATCTTAAACAAGACGTAGTATACACTGTGACTATAGGGTATGACACCCAAAAAGATTTTTTACACGCCATAGATTTCCTTACATCCTATGATTATGTTGGTACTCATGGAACCTTTGGACATGAGCCTGAAAATATTGACCCTACTTCGGGTACAGGCTTAGATTCTAGTATTTTTGATGAAGCCCCAATTCCCCCTCCAGGAATTATTGAAGGTTCCATACCTGAATCGGAATTTATAAAAATTCATGATTTTCATAAAAACATTTTGGCTGGAGATGATAAACAGATTAGAATATATAATGGAGAAATAGTAGAACCTCTTGCCTATGGCGTCCAGGAATCTTTTACATTAGGAACAAGTAAAAGTGAACTTGTGGTTAAATTTAAAGTAAATACTGGACAAAGCAAAGTAGTCATAGCTTGGGGAGGTCATATAGCGGCTGCCTGGTTAGGAAGTGGGGAGTTCTGGGGAGATGGAAATTCCGCCAGTGCCATCAACGGCGCTCCATACCACATGTTCATAAGCAGTTGTGATTCTTCAATTTTAAATGGTTGCGGAAATAAAGAGGTACAATTACATGCCGATGCTGTAAGTCCTCCACCTTCCTGCAGTCTTACCGGGCCGTCAAATGTTTGTGCCGGAGGAAATAACGTGACTTACACTGCCACTGTCATAAATCCTGAGGGGGAAACCTATGCCTGGACCCTCACAAATTCCGGGGGAGCAAATGCTTCAATAAGTTCAAGTCCTCCCTATACCAGTTCCATAGAAGTAGATCCCGGAACTGAAGGAGGATCCTATTCCGTTCAATTAATAGTAACAAATGAAAATGGTCTTACCTCAGAACCATGTCTAACTTCCACTACAATTGGACAAATAATGGCATCATCTGGACCTACAAACGTAACTTGTAACGGAGGTACTGATGGGGAAGTAGAAATTACCTTCTCCGGAGGAACCAGTCCCTATTCCATTAATTTTGATGGTACGGATTATCCAAACCAGACCTCACCCGCAACTTTTTCGAATCTAGCTGCCGATAGTTACTCATGGACAATTACAGATTCACAGGGATGTACTGCGACTGGATCTGAGATAATCTCGGAACCCAGCCAGGTGTCTCTTACCACTTCTAGTACGAATGTCACCTGTAACGGAATTGGCGACGGAAAGCTTTCTATTGTTTCTTCCTCCGGTGATGGAGACCCTGTATT
>CAMPJY010000096.1 GCA_946887025.1 uncultured Salinimicrobium sp. | reverse complement strand
TCCTCAACTCCTCGAAGCCCTGTTTCACAATCCGGTTCACCAGGTTCAGATAATCAGTGATGCGACGGGCGCGATACTCGTTTTCCTTTATGCTTATGGGAACATAGGGCTCGCCAAGCTGCTTATAATAGTGTTTGCGCATGATCTCCACCAGGTTATCCTCAATGATGGAAATAGTGGAATTGATCCCGTATCTGGCTACTTTAATGGGGGAATCGATGGTAAAGGCAATTCCCATAACAGGAATATGAAATGAGTGTTGAGCGGGTGCTTGCATGAAAAAAGTTTAAGCCCCAAAGATTGGAATCTAATCGGGGCCTGAATATGATTCTGGTCATGTTTCCCGCAAACTTCTGCTTCACCACAGGGTTTTCAGCAGGTTTACCTGCTTCCGCTGCGCCGGCACTTCTTTGGAGACAGGAGTAAAAGGCTCCCTGAGGATCGAGCATTCCGAAAACTGCCCGAGATAGTTGAAGATGTAAAATTGCTCCTTGAACTGGCGCTGCCTTCCTGAAGACATGGAAGCATCCGTCTTGCCGTTGATCATTATCTCCACCGGCTCATTCAGCTTCAGCTCACACAGCTTGAAGTCATTCCTTTTGGGAATCCCCACCTCAAAGTACCCATACTTAAGATCGAGGACAAGCTCCTCCTCCTGCTTGAGTTGAAAAATATGAAGGGGATTGGGATGATGAAGATAAAAACACTGATTGGTCTCTTCGGATTCAGTCTCCTGAACAGAATCCTCCAGAGTCAGCAGGTCGCAGTTCAGAAAATGGGGCTGCTGCAGAACAGTCTCTGGAAGAAAGAGCTCCCCATCCCTCACGTAGCCGCTTTTAGACTCAAATTTCCTCCATGCAACCTCCTGCTTTCGGGCCCCAAAGGATTTCTTGTCTTTCCCATAAACATTCAGGTTGCGGAATACCTGAAGCAGCTTTACAGGACGTTTAAATTCCACTGTGGAGTTTTTCATAATTTCGGTTCTAGGGAACAGCTTCAATTTTAAGAAAAATTTTTACATTTATTCAACTAAACAAAAAACATTATGTTCATAGCACATTTCGGGATAGGATTTGGAGCCAAAAAGTTTGCTCCGGCCGTTTCCCTTGGGGCACTGCTCATTGCCTCGCAATTTCTGGACCTGTTATGGCCCTCCCTGCTTGTTTTGGACCTCGAACACGTAAAGATCACTCCCGGGATCACAGCGGTGAATCCGATGGAATTTACGCATTACCCAATTTCCCACAGCCTGCTGATGGTTTTACTATGGTCCCTGTTGCTGGGCCTGCTCACTTACCTTCTTCTGAAAAGCAGAAAGTACAGCCTGGTGATCTTTCTCTGTGTCCTCAGTCACTGGTTCCTTGACTTCCTGGTGCATAGGCCTGACCTGCCACTGATGCCTGGGGATTCACCTGTAGTGGGGCTGGGCTTGTGGAATTATCCTGTGCTAACGGCCCTGGCGGAGGCGCTTTTTTTTCTGGGAGGGGTATGGATATACCTGAGAGCGACCACTGCAAAGAATAAATTCGGGAAGTATGGATTTTTCTCCCTGGTGGTCTTTCTGATACTCATTCAGGTTGCCAACACCTTAGGCCCTGCACCGACAGATGTGGATGCGATTGCCTGGGCGGGGCAGCTGCAATGGCTTATAGTGATATTTGCCTTGTTTGTTGACAGGAACAGGAAGCCTGTCGGAAATACGGGTCTCGACCTGTCCGTACAGAAAACATGAAATAAAGGTATTGGAATGTAAAATAAAAAACCCGGCCAGTGGCCGGGTTTTCTTTTATCTGTGAAAATCCAGATTAGATAGCAGGAGTTTCAGTAACTTCTTCTTCTACTTCAGTTGCCTCAGTTGAAAGAGAGTCTACGTCTTCTACGATGATCTCTTCAGAAACTTCTTCTTCAAGAACTTCAGTTTCAGTTTCGATAGCCTCAGTTTCAGTTGTAGTTTCTGCAGGAGTTTCTTTACAAGAAGTAAAGCTTAACACCATTACAAGGGCAGCAAAAGTCAAAAATGATTTTTTCATTTTATTAGATGATTATTTGATTTGAGCGGCAAATGTATATGAAAACATGTCTCGTTTTACAGATAGCCAAAAATATTTTTTAAATAAGGAAAGTATTGAAAAATAAGGGCCTGCAATGATTTTCAGGAAAAAAATCAGCCCAAAAAATCGGTTCGGGAAAAAAAATTCTGCGGGAAAAAGGTTTTGGGAGGCAATTTTCGGCTAACTCCCAGTTTCACAAGGATTTTCGAAAACGTTTTAGGGTGGGCGGATAAAAAATGTCGCCCCAATGGACCTTGTTGTGGGTGGGACGTCCTTTCTACCAAATTGCCTAAGGAGCTTGGCTGTATACCCTCCGGAGAAGGGACATCTTTGTCGAAATAGCCATTCCGCTTCCCCCAGCTCCGTAGGAGCTGCACATATCTCTAATAAAGGATCCTGAACCTGATGGTACCCTGAATTTCTTTCAGGTCCTTAATCACCCCCTTGTCATAGGCCTTGTCGATGTCTGTGATCACGTATCCTATGGTTTCGTTGGTTTTCAGGTACTGCCCCACAATATTTATGTGGTGCCGGGCCAGGGTGTTATTGATACTGGCGAGGATTCCCGGGACGTTGCGGTGGATATGGATCAGGCGATGCGCATTTTCCAGGATAGGCAGCTGCAGGTTTGGAAAGTTCACGCTGTTGGTGGTACTGCCCGTATTGATGTACTCAATGATCTTTCCGGGAACGAAATTCCCGATATTCTCCTGAGCCTCCAGGGTACTTCCCCCAATATGTGGGGTAAGGATCACGTTAGGCAGGTTGCGCAGGGGCGATTCGAAAGCCTCGGCATTGGTTTTGGGTTCCTGGGGAAACACATCCACCCCGGCTCCTTGTAATTTTCCTGAAACCAGATTTTTCTGAAGGGCATCAATATCAACTACATGGCCCCGGCTCAGGTTGAGGAAAATTGCGCCCTCCTTCATTTTACTGAATTCACTGTCCCCAATCAGGTTGGCGTTCTCCTTCCTTCCGTCTACGTGAAGTGTGACTATGTCCACCTTCTCCAGCAGTTCGTCAAGGGAACGACACTTGGTGGCATTTCCAAGTCCCAGTTTCTCTACAATGTCATAATAATAAACATCAAAGCCAATGGACTCCGCCACTACGGAAAGTTGGGCGCCAATATTGCCGTAACCCACAATTCCGAGTTTCTTGCCACGGATCTCAAAACTGCTGCCTGCGGATTTGTTCCAGTTTCCCTGATGCATCTGAGTCATCTTATCGGGAAGGTTGCGCATCAGAAGAATAATTTCCCCAATGGCAAGTTCCACTACTGATCGGGTATTGCTGAAGGGGGCATTGAAAACCGCAATGCCTTTTTTCTGACATTCCTCGAGGTCGATCTGGTTGGTGCCTATACAGAAGGCCCCAACGGCAATAAGTCTCTGGGCGTTCTCCAGCACCTTTTTGGTCAGCTGGGTTTTGGAGCGGATCCCGATCACGGAGACGTCCTTTATTTTTTCTGCCAGTTCCTCCTCATCCAGCGCTCCTGGGATGGTGGTGACGTTATAGCCTTCATTCTTCATCATCTTCAGGGCGTCGGGATGTACATTTTCGAGCAGCAGCACATTGATCCGGTTCTTGGGGTAAGAGATCACCTTATTCAGCTTATGAAGGTAAAGGAACTCATCCAGGCTGGGGGTGATATGATCTGCCTTTTCCAATACGTTGTCCCGCTCCACGTTCTCGGTGAAGGCATAGAATTTATTGGCCAGGCCTGCTGCCTTGATTTCATAATCGGTATATCCGTCGCCAATCACATAGACATCTCCCTGTAAATTCACCGATTTCAGCTGCTCCACCTTTCCGTTGTTTCTGGAGAGAATGTTGTTCCTGTCGAAGCCTGTAATCTTACCATCCTCATCATATTCGAAGGTATTGGCAAAGACATTTTCCTCCTTTATCCCATATTCACCCACTATAGGAACTATGAATTCCTTAAACCCATTGGAGATGATGAAAATATTTTCGTGGTTTTCCTCAAAAAAGGACCTGTTGCGGATGAAGGAAGTGGAAACTCTTTTTCTAAGCGTCTCCACCAGCGGCTGCAGGTGTTTTTTGTGAGCCCGCAGCAATCGAAGCCGCTCTTCGAGCGATTCCCTGAAGGTGATCTCGCCCCCCATGCCTTTATTGGTCAGATCCTCTATCTCTTTCAGGATCTCTGTCTTGGACTGATCTTCTGCAAGGGAAATCTCCCCCAGCACATCCAGGGCTTCAACTTTGGTAAAAGTACTATCGAAATCAATAACGTAATATCTGTTGTCTTTCATAAGGCATAGGTTCGAAGATTCCCAAAAATAAGATATTAATTTTCATTTTGGGAATCACACAGGGGAAATCACCGAAATCGTTGGAGTTGAAGAATCCTCCTTTCCCGCTTGTGAAAAATAAAAGATTTTCTTGGTTACCTCAGGCATTCATCGTAATATTGCAATATAGACAATAGCCATTATTATGGGAGTTACCAAATCCGATCTTTTCACTGCAGAGCAGAACAACATCGCCAGCATAGCCAAAGCCCTGGCTCATCCTGCCAGGATTGCCATCCTGCAATACCTGTTGGAATCAAGGACCTGCATTAATGGCGACCTGGTGCAGGAACTTGGGCTTGCCCAGGCGACCATAAGTCAGCACCTGCGGGAATTGAAAAACCTCGGACTGATACAGGGCACCATTGAGGGGGTTTCGGTCTGCTACTGCATAGATCCGCAGAAATGGGAGGAGGTCAAACAGCTTTTCATCCATTTATTCGGGCAGTTCCAGGCCCCCGATTCCCAGGATTGTTGCTAAAAAGAATACATCATTGAAACAACACCAAATAAAACGATAGACTCATGAAAACTTCAGAAGAATTAAAAGAGCTGGTAAGGGAAAAATACAGTCAGATCGCCGAGCAGGACAAGGCACTAAACCAGGCCTCCTGCTGTGGGTCCGGGATAAGCTCGGGGGAAGTCTATAATATTATGACCGATGACTATACAGGCACGGAGGGCTATTCGCAGGATGCAGATCTGGGGCTCGGCTGTGGCCTTCCCACCCAGTTTGCACACATAAGAGAAGGAGATACCGTAATCGATCTTGGCTCGGGAGCAGGGAATGACTGCTTTATCGCACGTCATGAAACCGGAGTCACGGGAAAAGTCATTGGGATCGACTTCACGGAGGCCATGATAAAAAAGGCACGCAGCAATGCAGAAAAGCTGGGATACAACAATGTGGAATTCCGTCAGGGGGATATTGAGGACATGCCCGTTTCTGACGCCGTGGCCGATGTGATCGTAAGTAACTGCGTCCTCAATCTGGTGCCTGATAAACAGAAGGTGATCCAAGAGATCTTCAGAGTCCTGAAACCGGGAGGACACTTCAGCATTTCAGATATCGTCCTGAGCGGGGAGCTTCCCAAAGGTCTGCAGGAGGCTGCTGAAATGTATGCGGGCTGTGTTTCGGGGGCTATCCAGAAGGAGGAATATCTGGGTTTTGTAAAGCAAGCCGGATTTGAAAATATCTCTCTGCAAAAAGAGAAATCCATTATTATTCCTGATGATATACTTTCGAAATATTTGAATCCTGAAGAAATTAAAACCTTTAAATCAGGCGAGTCAGGAATCTTCAGTATCACGGTTTTTGCAGAAAGACCCGGAACCTCAGGAGAAAAACCCAGGATCAAATTGTCAGAACTTCAGGACTCCGCCTGTCTGCCGGGTTCAGGCTGCTGCTAATAGATAGTACTGGAGCAGATCGATCAGGAAAATCGGTGGGCAGCCTTAAAAGCTTTTAAAAAAAATACGAACTTTGGGGCTGACCCAGCAGAAGTCGATTATGATGGACACTATCCCCGAATTAAGAACCGTGACGGTCACCCGTTATATCATGCCGCTTCGGGAAGGAGGCTCCCTTCCTGCACTGGCGGAGGCTTGTGACGATTTTAAATACGTTTTGAAATTCAGGGGTGCCGGGCACGGGGTAAAGGCTTTAATTGCAGAATTCCTTGGCGGAGAAATAGCCAGGGCGCTGGATCTGAAAGTCCCTGAACTGGTATTTGCCAATCTGGATGAGGCCTTCGGAAGGACTGAAGCCGATGAGGAGATCCAGGACCTGCTCCAGGGAAGTCAGGGGCTGAATCTCGCGTTGCATTTTCTATCCGGAGCCATTAATTTCGACCCGGTGGTCACCCAGGTGGAGCCCGGGCTTGCCTCCAGAATTGTATGGCTGGACGCTCTGATCACCAATGTAGACAGGACTTTCAGAAACACCAATATGCTGATGTGGCACAGGGAGCTCTGGCTCATCGACCACGGCGCCTCCTTTTATTTTCATCATTCCTGGACGAACAGGGAGAAGCATGCGGTAAGTCCTTTCGCCCTCATCAAGGATCACGTGCTTTTACCACAGGCATCGCAGCTGGAGAAAGCGGATGAGGAGGGGCGAAAGCTGTTGACGGAGGAAAAAATCAGAAATATAGTGGGTGAACTTCCAGAGGACTGGCTAAACTGGGAAGGCGCTGAGGAAAGTCCTGAAGAGATCAGGGAAGCTTATGTGCAGTTCTTATTATTGCGCCTGGCCAATTCAGAAATATTTGTAAAAGAAGCTCAAAATGCAAGACAGGCACTTATATGAATACGCTGTAATACGGGTGGTACCACGTGTGGAACGGGAAGAGTTCCTCAACGTCGGGATCGTCCTTTTCTGCAAGAGCAAAAAATTTCTGCAGATGGCCTACCATCTGGATGAGCGCAAACTGAAACTGCTTTCGGAGGAGATTGATATGGAGCAACTGGACCTGAATCTGCGGTCCTTTGAAAGAATATGTAAAGGCGAAAAAGACGCGGGACCTATTGCACATCTGGATGTTCCTTCGCGATTCAGATGGCTCACCGCCATTCGAAGTTCAGTGATCCAGACCTCAAGACCACACCCGGGGATGTGCTGTGAACTGGAGGATACCTTACAGCGTTTGTTCAGGGAGCTGGTGATGTAAATTGAAATTGGGCACTCCGACGGCAATCTGGAGATTTCGCCCAGCGAACGCTGCGCCAGATTCCCCACATGAAGAAACTTCATTAATTTCTTCCGCTAACGTAATTGACTTTAAACAGAATCACTAGATTTGGACAATGAATTGCCTCTGGCTTCAGCCAGAGGACCTGTGATTGCACCCCTTCACTGGGCTTTAGCCCAATTGTAATCTTCTCAAAATTGGGCTAAAGCCCTGAACAATTAGTGATTTTGGGACCGGGGCTTGAAAGCCCCGGCAATTGAGAATTTCTCCTAGTTAAATCCATATTTGACAACCATTATTTTCTTCGGTCAACTTATTGGACGTTAGTCAGAATCTCCAGATCTGAGCGCAACCGGGGGAATCCCCAGATTCCCGTAGGTTAAGAGGTAGGACAATTGAAAAAAAAACGCAACCTCAGAAAAGGTTGCGTTTTTGTCTTTAAGCGAAGCCTGTACTATTCCACAATAAATTTCCCCTGCATCACTGCATAATGACCCGGGAAACTACAGATGAAATCATAGGTTCCCGCTGCCGGGGCAGGGAATTCCACAGTTGTAGATTCTCCCCCTCCAATAAGTTCGGTGTGGGCAATAACCTGATTCCCCCCTTCCGGGATATAGTCATTTTCCGCGGCGGCAACAGCCTTTTGCCCAAATTCGCTGATATCAGTTCCCTTTTTCAGAAGCACCCAGTTGTGCCCCATTACATTCTCTTTCATTTCACCTACGTGAGTTAGGGTCAGTCTCACAGTCTGTCCTGCTTTCACCCTGAATTCGTTTTTGTTGAACTGCATCTGATCGTTCCCGGTGATTTCCAGTTCAACCACCTCTCCGGTAGCTGCTGTAGTGTCAACTGCAGTATCATCCGAACCGGTTGTGGTCATGGTTTCTTCGGTATCATCCCCACCGATAGTAATATTTGGTTCTTCCTCTTTTTTCTCATCTCCACAACTTACCATTGCAAAAACAGACAGGGCCAAAAATATTTTACTTACTTTTCTCATTTGGTTTGGTTTTTAAATGTTTAAACAATTTTTATTAATGCAGCTGTTTTTAGCCTGCACGTTAACAAATTTACTTCATTTTAAAAGAATAACCTTATTTTTGATGGTGAAATTCCAGTTAAAAGGAACGGCTCAAACCCCTTATATCCAACCAGTTAATGACTCCTGAAAATTTCAAAATCTATAAACCTTTCGGTTACTTAAGCCAATTCTCTAATAACCAGACAAAACGGAAGAACAAGAAGCTGCTGGGGGAGATTTTTGAGTTCCCCGAGGGAACCATGGCTATAGGAAGACTGGATGAGGACTCGGAGGGTTTACTGCTCCTCACCACGGATGGATCAATAAGTGAAGCTGTTCGGAGCAGCCAGGTCGAAAAAGAATATTACGTGCAGGTGGATGGCCTGATGGGGGAGGAAGAGCTGGAGCAACTGAGAAATGGGGTGGAAATCGGGGTGCATGGAAAAAAATTCATTACCTCTCCCTGTCAGGCTTCCCTCCTCCCCGCTCCTCCCGATTTTCCCGAGAGGGGAAGGAAAATCCGCGATGCGCGTCATGGTCCCACCTGCTGGATCTCCATAACGCTCACGGAAGGGAAATTCAGACAGGTGCGGAAAATGACCGCCTCAGTGGGTTTCCCCACGCTTCGGCTGGTACGGGTGCGGGTAGGCGGAATTCTTTTAGATACTATGCAGCCAGGGGAAGTGCAGAAAATCGAACTCTGAGGTGCACAAGGTAATCTGGTCCTTCTCCATTCAGAAGAAGTGTAACAAAAAGCTCCTAAAAGAGACTATTATTAAAACAAAAGAAATGAAAAAAAATCTGATCATACTTGCCGGTCTGGGCCTCTTTATGGGATGTAAATCCGTCCCCACCACCCCTCCCGGGGAGCAGCCGGTGGTAGCTACTATCGATCTTGTAAACGTACTGGAGGACAAGGTAAATGTGAAAATTGATCCCGACAGATTCACCACTGAAACGACCAGCTTCTTTATCCCCAAAACAGTTCCCGGAACCTATTCAGAAGACAATTACGGGGAATTCATTGAGGATTTCAGGGCTTTGGATTATTCAGGGAAAGAACTGCCTGCTGAACAGGTCGACAAGAATTCCTGGAGAATTAACGATGCCGCAGAGCTGGACTATGTAACCTATCGGGTGAACGATTCTTATGATATCGAAGGTGAAAAAGGGGTTTTCTCACCCTCCGGGACCAATATCGAAGTAGGCGAAAATTTCATGCTGAACCTGCATGGTTTTGTGGGATATTTTGAAGATCAGAAAGAAGAGCCGTACCGGCTTGAAGTGGAGCATCCTTCCAATTTGATCGCAGGTTCTGCCTTAACCCCAATTCCCTCCACGGAAGAGGAGGCCGGAGGGCCTGAGACCGATGTTTTTCAGGTGAACCGGTATTTCGAGATCATAGATCATCCCATCATGTATGCAGCCCCTGATACCACAAGTTTTGAGGTAGACAAAATGGAGGTGCTCATCAGTGTTTATTCCCCTAATGGCGTCCACAGCGCACAAAGCATAAAACCAGGTATAGTGGAAATGGTGACTGCCCAGAAGAATTTTCTGGGGGAAATAGACAATACGGATAAATATGCCATCCTGTTGTATCTTTCGGATACCAATGTTCCCGATGCCCGAGGTTTCGGGGCTTTGGAACACCATACTTCCACTGTGGTTGTTTTACCTGAAGAAATGCCTGCAGAAACGCTGCAGAAAACCATGACCGATGTAGTGTCACACGAATTCTTCCACATCCTGACTCCCCTGAGTGTGCATTCCGAAGAGGTGCATTATTTTGACTATAATAATCCCGAAATGTCCAGGCATCTTTGGATGTATGAAGGAGTAACAGAATATTTTGCCAATCTTTTTCAGGTAAATCAGGGTCTGATAGATAAGCAGGATTTCTATAATCGAATGACAGAAAAGATCCAGAGTTCCAGGAATTTCGACGATACTGTACCCTTTACGCTGATGAGTGAAAACATACTCGAGGATGAATATAAAGACAGCTATTATAATGTGTACCTGAAGGGAGCTTTGATAGGAATGGCGCTGGATATAAGACTCAGGGAACTTAGTGCCGGAGAAATGGGGATCCTTGACCTGATGAAAGCCCTAAGCCAGAAATATGGAAAGGATAGACCCTTTAAAGATGATCAGCTAATTGATGACATCGTAGCCCTGACTTATCCCGAAATCCAGGTATTTTTTGACACTTATGTCACCGGAAACACTCCTATCCCTTATAACGAGTTCTTCGCAAAGGTTGGTCTGGAAGAGGTCAGGGTTGAAAAACCTACGGGTATCCTTTTGAACCAGCAGGTCCCTTATATAGATGCAAATCCTGACACGGGGGAGATATTTTTCAGAAAGGGAATTGCTTTTAATTCATTTTTACAGAAACTTGGTGTTGAAGGAGGAGATATCCTGAAATCCATTAACGGAACGGAATATAATCTTGAAAATATTTATGGCCTGTTAGGAATGACTGAAAGCTGGCAGGAAGGCCAGGATGTAGAAATGCAGGTGCTGAGAGACGGACAGACAATAACTCTTGAAGCAGTTGTAGCTAAGCCTTTTGAAACGCAGATCCAGCTCGAAGAAATGGATCTACCTGAGGAGCATGAGGCGGTACGCCTAAGGCAGGCCTGGCTAAAGAACTAGGCGAGGATTTAATATAACAGTGGCTGTTGCGCAAATGCGCTCCTACTGAGCTGGAAGTAGTGGAATGCGATTTCTACAAAGATGCCCCTCCTTCGGAGGTGAAAAAGCCCTGAAAGGGCAAAATTTTTGTAGCAAACGGCATCCCAGTAACACCTTGCTCCGTAGGGGCGACACCTGCAACAGCCACTTTTTTAT
>CAMPJY010000095.1 GCA_946887025.1 uncultured Salinimicrobium sp. | reverse complement strand
TGGAAGGCGTTTTCTGCATTATTGAATCACTTCCCCTTCAGAGTCGTGGAAGTGGTATTCAAGGTACGTGTAAGCGTCTCTTGGTACTATTTTAACCCAGCGTTTGTGGTTCAGGAACCATTTCCCGCGGGGGGATGGAAAACCTTTTGTCAAAAAGGCTGCTATAAAAGGATGTGTGCTTAAGGTGATCTTTTTATAGTCTTTCTTCATTAATTTTTCAAGGTCGGTGTTGATCTTGTTAACCAGGACAATAGGAGCTTCAATCTCTTCCCCACCTTTGTTCGGATTCTCCTCTCTGGTTTCAATATTCATTTCGGGCCGGACCCTTTGTCTGGTGATCTGTACTAATCCAAACTTGCTCGGGGGCAGGATCTTGTGCTTTGCCCTGTCATCGCTCATCTCCTGGCGGAGGTGATCATACAATGCTTTCCGGTTTTCGGCTCTGCTCATATCTATAAAGTCGATCACAATGATCCCCCCCATGTCGCGAAGGCGAAGCTGCCTTGCTATCTCGGTGGCACTGATCATGTTCACTTCAAGGGCAGTATCCTCCTGATTTTTGGCTTTGTTCGAACGGTTTCCACTGTTCACGTCGATGACGTGCATGGCTTCGGTGTGCTCGATGATCAGGTAGGCGCCTTTGTTTATGGATACAGTTCGGCCAAAAGTAGTTTTGATTTGTCTCTCTATCCCGAATTTTTCGAAAACAGGGACGTTGGAGTCGTACAATTTCACAATGGATTCTTTTTTTGGGGCAATTTCGCCCACGTAATCTTTAATCTGCGTATACAGGGTCTCGTCATCTACAATGATGGAACTGAATGAATCGTTGAAAACATCCCTAAGAATGGAGGATGCACGATTTAGTTCGCCCAGCACTTTTGAAGGGTGATGAGCCTTGTACAGCTTTCTGCACATTGCTGTCCAGCGACCCATCAGGTTTTCAAGGTCTCTGTCCAGTTCTGCTACTTTTTTGCCTTCTGCTACGGTTCTTATGATGATCCCGAAACCTTTCGGTTTAATGCTCTTCACCAGTCGTTTCAGGCGGTCCTTCTCTTCCTGGCTCTCTATTTTCTGTGAAACAGAGATCCTGTTGGAAAAGGGCACCAGCACGATGTATCGGCCCGGAAGGGAAAGTTCTGAACTTATCCTCGGACCTTTGGTGGAGATCGGTTCTTTTACAATCTGAACCAGTAGCGATTGATTTGATTTGAGGACGTCAGCAACGCTTCCGTCCTTATCAATATCTTTTTCAAAAGGAAAATCCTTAAGCGAATAATCCTTTAATTTACCTGTGCTTACACGTTTTATGAACTTCAGTAAAGAAAGCACCTGCGGGCCGAGATCGTGGTAATGCAAAAATGCATCCTTCTCGTATCCCACATTTACGAAGCCGGCATTTAAACCGGGGACAGCTTTTCTGATCTTGGCAAGGAATATATCCCCTACCGCAAAATTGCTGTCGTCCTCTTCTTTATTGAGTTCAACTAGTTTTCCATCTTTTAATAAGGCAAAATCGACAGCAGAGGAACCGGTTCTGATAATTAACTCTTTGTTCACTCTAAATTGATTTTAATCTACATCGGCCCTGAAGCCAACACAGATGGTTAACAATAAATTTCACAGGGTTTTTAAGCCTGAAGAAATAATGGCCTTCAAACAGGTATGCGGGCCAGTATTTCGATTTCAAAGAACGTTTTTAACAAAAAAAAGTAGTGTGAAAACTACTTTTTCTTGTGGCGGTTTGCTCTTCTTCTCTTCTTACGCTTGTGCGTAGCTACCTTATGTCTTTTTCTTTTTTTACCACTTGGCATAGTGTGACTTATTTAATTAATAATTTATTTTTTCGCTCCGCCCTTGCGGAAAGGTCTATTTTACCTCGACATTGGATTTAACTCCTTCTACAAATACCTTCGCTGGTTTAAAAGCCGGAATGTTGTGTGCTGGAATTTTGATGGTGGTGTTCTTTGAGATGTTTCTTCCGGTTTTCTCAGCTCTTGTCTTGATGATAAAGCTTCCAAATCCTCTCAAATAAACATTGTCACCTGCTTCTAATGAAGTTTTTACCTCTTCCATGAAGGTTTCAACAGTAGCTTGAACGTCTCCCTTTTCCATTCCTAATTTCTCGGAGATCTTCGCTACGATATCTGCTTTCGTCATTTTAGTAATATTTAATAAATTGGGGTTTGTAAATTTTCAAGGTGCAAATATAGGAATTAAATCTTCAACATTTCAAGCTAATCCTTTAAATAATAACCTAATAAAGAATTATTATTGCACCAAAGTTTTTCTCCCCATGAATTTTGCTAATATTTTGGTTAGTTGGTATTTAGAAAACAAGCGACCTCTCCCATGGCGCGATACCACTGATCCTTACAAGATCTGGCTTAGTGAGATCATCCTTCAGCAGACGCGTGTGGACCAGGGAATGCCTTATTATCTGAGCTTCGTAAAAAGCTTTCCCGATGTATTTGCTCTTGCAGCTGCAACTGAGGAAGAGGTCCTGAAATTGTGGCAGGGGCTGGGCTATTATTCAAGGGCTCGTAATCTTCACGCTTCCGCAAAATATGTTGCCTACGAACTGAAAGGAGTATTTCCGAAAACTTATAAAGAACTGCTCAGCCTGAAAGGGGTGGGTGATTATACCGCAAGTGCCATAGCTTCCATTTGTTATAATGAACCCGTGGCGGTGGTTGACGGGAATGTTTACCGGGTGTTGTCCAGGATCTATGGGATTGATACTCCCATTAATTCCACCGAAGGAGTAAAGCAGTTCAAACAGCTAGCCCAGGAACTTCTAGATAAAAAGGATCCCGCCAACTTTAATCAGGGGATCATGGAATTTGGAGCCACCCATTGCAAGCCCCAGAATCCGCTGTGTGAAAGCTGTCCTTTTGCTTCGCGTTGTGTTGCCTTTAATCAGAACCTCATTTCGGATTTACCCGTAAAACTGAAGAAGCAGAAAGTTAAAAACAGGTATTTCAACTATCTGGTATTTATTTCAGAGGAGGGGGAAACAGTTCTGGAGCAGCGTAAAGGCAAAGGAATCTGGGAGGGTCTTTATGAATTTCCGCTGGTGGAAACTTCAGAGGAAATAGGAATGGAGAACCTGGTGGAGGAAGCCGGATTTCAGGAGTATGCGCCTCTAAAGGGGGAGGGACTGAACTTATACAATGAAAATTCCATAGTACATAAGTTGTCGCACCAGCACATTCATACGAAATTCTGGATCCTGAACTGTGACCGACTGCCACAGAAAGGCATCCCGGTCGGGAAAATGAAAGCATATCCTGTTCCCCGACTGATCGATAAATTTATTGAGTCTTACAATTTCTAGGATTCCTGCTTTTTCTGTATTTTCACCGTTTATTTGAGGAAAGAAAACAGGAAAGGAATTTTAGTACTTGGCCAATTTTTTATTACCTTGGAATTTAAATAATAATTAACAATACTAAGATGACAGGAACCTTAAATAAAGTAATGCTGATCGGCCACACCGGAGACGATGTAAAAGTAAAGTACTTCGAGAATGGCGGGGCAGTTGGGAATTTTCCTTTGGCTACCAATGAGGTCTATACCAACAAGACCACCGGGGAGAGAGTGGAAAATACCGAATGGCATAATGTTGTGGTTCGCAATAAGGCTGCTGAGATCTGCGAAAAATACCTTAAAAAAGGGGATAAGGTCTATGTGGAAGGCAGAATCAGGACCAGAAGATGGACCGATGATAAGGGAATCGAAAGATATACCACTGAAATTCAATGTCTGGACTTTACTTTCCTCACCCCCAAATCGGCTGGGGAATCCCAGGGAGGGAACCGTTCCACCGGTAATCAGGCGCAACGCCCGTCCCAGGAATCATCAGGGAGCGGCCCCGACGGTGAAAATGACGATTTACCATTTTAATAACCAATACCAGAACGTTTGGATCCTGATCCTGCCAGTTTTATTCAGTTTTTCGCTGTAATCGACTTTCAGCAAATAATTGGTGTGTTCGTTATTCTGGTGCTTTTGGGGGCTTCAGCCTTAATCTCCGGAGCCGAAGTGGCCCTATTTTCGCTGACACCCATAGATTTTGAACCTGAGCTTCAGAAGCGAAGTCAGAAGGAACAGATCCTGATTGATCTTCTGGACAAACCCAAGAAACTCCTGGCTACCCTCCTGGTTGCCAACAACACTATAAACATTGCCATTGTCCTTCTTTTTGACGCTTTGATCGAAGTGGCTTTCCGGGATACCAATACAATTTTTTACGGGGTCAACTTCCGTTTTATTTTCGAGGTGGTAGTCGTGACTTTCCTCATCCTCCTTATGGGGGAGATCCTCCCGAAGGTCTATGCGAGCAGGAATAAGGTAGCCTTTGCACATTTCATGGCCTATCCCATTCAGGTGCTGGATAAATTGCTGGCGCCCCTGAACGTGCCCATGAGGCTGGCAACAATTTTCCTTCACCAGAAACTGGGGGAGCAGCGCTCCGGCATCAGTGTGGATCAGTTATCACAGGCCCTGGAGCTCACCAGTCACCAGGACACCACCAGGGAGGAACAAAAGATACTGCAGGGGATAGTGACCTTTGGAAATACCGATACCAAACAGGTGATGAGGCCCCGGATGGATATTTTTGCTCTTAACGAAGCCAGCAGTTATAAGGATATTATTCCGGAAATTATCGAAAATGGATATTCCAGAATTCCTGTTTATCACGATAATATTGATTCTGTTACTGGAATTCTTTACGTAAAAGATCTGCTGCCCTATATCGACAGGGAGGATTTCGACTGGAAAAGTCTGCTGAGAGAACCTTATTTCGTACCAGAAAACAAGAAGCTGGACGACCTGCTTAACGATTTCAAGACCAAGAAGAATCACCTGGCTATTGTGGTAGACGAGTATGGAGGCACCAGCGGGCTTATTTCCCTGGAAGACATTATTGAAGAGATCGTCGGGGATATCAGCGACGAATTTGATGATGAGGACCTTATTTTCTCCAAACTGGATGACAACAACTTCGTTTTTGAAGGGAAGACCCCTCTGAAGGACTTTTACAAGGTGCTCAGGCTGGAGGATAACTCCATTTTTGAAGACAATAAAGGGGAGGCCGAAACCCTGGCGGGCTTTTTACTGGAGATCTCAGGCAGTTTTCCAAAGAAGAACGATGTAATATTATTCGACAGATACAGTTTTACTATTGAAGTGATAGATAACAAGAGGATCAAACAAATAAAACTGAGCATCCTGGGGATATGAGGAGAATTACTATGATTTTGGCTGCCCTGCTGCTCCTTTCCTCCTGCGGAGAGGATGCACAGCCCAAACCCAAGGCCTTTCTGGCACTGGAATATCCAGAGGCAGAATACGAGCTGGTGGACGTGGGCTGCCCTTATGTTTTTGAGATGAACAGGCTGGCCAGGATCACTCGATCTGAAAGCAATAACCCCTGCTGGAAAAATATCAGGTACGAGTTCATGGAAGGGGAGATCTTCATCACATATCAGCCCGTCGACAATAATCTAGATTCCCTGCTGATGGATGCGCAGAAATTGCCCCTGCAACACACCATCAAGGCCGATGCCATTGAAGGGGATATTTACACCAATGAACTTCATAAAACCTATGGGATGTTTTATGAGGTGGCGGGAGATGCTGCTTCCCAGGCGCAATTCTATATCACCGATTCCATAAATCATTTCCTTACCGGCTCGGTCTACTTCAACGCCCGACCCAATTTCGACTCCATTCTGCCCGCTGCGGCTTATTTAAAGGAAGATATCCGCCACCTGATGGAAACGGTCCGGTGGAAGCAATCCGGCTTGTAAAACGCAATGCATTGCGTCTCTCCAGATTCAAAAATTATCCCGACTTTTGCGCTTTAATTTTCAGCATGGGAAACAGCAGAATGAAATGGATCTACCTGGGGCTCCTGTCCCTGGTATGGGGAAGTTCTTTTATACTTATAAAAAAGGGGCTGGTAGGCTTGACGGCCCTGCAGGTTGGCTCTTTACGAGTAGTGTTTGCAGCACTTTTTCTCCTGATCATCGGCCTCAGGAGCCTGAAAAAAGTGAAAAGGCACCAATGGAAATGGCTCGCGGTATCGGGCTTCTTTGGAACCTTCTTTCCTGCCTATCTCTTTGCCTTCGCAGAAACTGAAATTGACAGTGCGATCGTTTCCATTCTGAACTCCACTACACCTTTGCTGTCCATGATCCTGGGAATCCTGATCTTTCAGGCGCCATTCATCAAAAGGAAGTTCGTAGGAGTGATTGTAGGGCTCATTGGTACAACTGCCCTAATCCTCGGAGGGGCTGCAGTCAATCCGGACCAGAATTACTGGTACTCTTTGCTGGTTATTCTGGCCTCCCTGTTTTATGGCTTCAATGCCAATATAATCAAGAGGGAATTACAATCGATCCCGGCCCTGGCAATTACAACGGGGAATTTCATGATGATCGCCATTCCGGCACTCCTGGTGCTCGCTTACACCGGATTCTTTTCAACGGAGGTGCTAAGCACGCCTGAATTACCACTATCCCTGTTCTTTATTGCTATCCTGGGAATCATAGGAACCGGCGCAGCCCTTATCATTTTCAATAAGCTTATTCAGATCTCTGATCCCGTGTTCTCGACTTCGGTGACCTATATAGTTCCCCTTGTTGCTGTAGGCTGGGGAATTCTGGATGGAGAAGGTTTTACCCTGTTTCAGCTTTTCTCAGGGCTGATTATCATTCTCGGAGTGATAATAGTAAACCGTACCAAGACTGCAGAATAAAAAAAACCGGCCCTATCAGGGCCGGTTCTGTTTGTTCTAAGAAAGCTGAGGCTTATTCAAAATCTGCATCAGTAACTCCTTCGTTTACTTTTATCTCACTCACATTAAACACAAAGGACTGTGGTCCCATGGATTGCGTGATGGTGAATGGGAAAAGAACCCCTTTAACCTCCTTGTAATCGCTGAAGAGGGTTGGGATGCTCATTGTCTGTGGACCTTGGGTTACAGTCTTAATCGACTGAACTTTCAATCCACTGTCAACACTATAGTAGTTTTTGGTATCGCCGCTTACCGCAACGACATAAGCATCTTCCCCATTAACTGATTCTATGCCTTCAAGAGTGGCGTTTTCCATATTCAGTTCAGGGAAAGGATGCGCTTCCAGCTTGGCAGCCAGCACCTGCTCCTCAGTGTAAGGGATCTTCTGGCCCTGAGCCATGGTGAATCCGTTTTCTCCTGTGAACACCTGCTTCTGGACAACCATTCCTCCCATGGAAACAGATTGAGCTAGTTTCCCTTCGCTGGAGGTGATCATCTCAAGGTCCAGTTTCTGTCCCTGGATATCGGCCTGCGCCACCGTATATACGGTTTCCACAGCTTCTACGGCTTCTTTCCCGCCGATAGCTTTGATGTATTTGTCAAGAACAACATCTACTGTAACGCTGGGGTCGATCTCTTTTTTGAAGACCGGCTTCTCGATAGGATTGGCATCCTTATCAAAATATTTCACCGGAATCTCTTCCCCGTTGTAAGTCAGTTTCTCAAGATTCTCCACCACTTCACTTCCTTTTCCAACAACCACTATACGTGCCTTGTCAGCAAGGAAGTATTTTTGGGCTACCCGCTGAACATCTTCCGCAGTAACTGCGTTGATCTTCTGAAGGTAAGTCTCGTAGAAATTCTCCGGAAGGTTATCAGTCTCGATGTTCAGGGCGTACTGTGCAATGGTGGAAGGACGTTCCAGGGCAAGCACAAAATCCCCTGTGTACTTGGCTTTGGCGTTCTCCAGTTCTTCCGCAGAAACCTTCTCGTCCCTTATTCTGTGAAGTTCTTCCAGAAAAGCAACAACTGCGCTGTCTGTAACTTCATTTCTTACGCTGGCGCTGGCAACGAACCGCGCTACATATTTATCATCTCCGGTGCTGGAATATGCGCCGTAGGTGTATCCCTTGTCCTCACGAAGGTTCAGGAAAAGACGCGCTTCACCTCCGCCTCCAAGGATCTTGTTGGCGATGATGGCAGGGAAATAATCCGGATCCCCTTTTTTCAGTTCGATAACATTAGTTACCTGTACCTCGCTTTGTACGGCGTTAGGAAAATCGACAAAATTAACCTGGGTCTGTGCTACGTTTTCAGGCAAAGGGAAATTGTAAGCAGGTAGCGGTTCGCCTTCCCATTTCTTGAAATATTTGTTGGCGAGTTTCTTTACCTCTTTTGGTTTCACATCCCCTACAACCACCAGGTATGCATTCTGAGGAATAAAATATTTCTGGTAGAAATCCTTCACGTCCTGCAGGGTCAGAGCCTCCAGGCTTTCAATGGTAGTGAATTCTCCATAAGGATGATCTGCACCAAAAGTAAGAGCTCTGCTGATCCTGCTGGCGTTTGAAGAAACATCCTTTTCGGCAACCTTCAGGCCTTCAATAGCTCTTTTCTTTTCATTCTGGAAATCCTCCTCCGTGAAATTAGGATCAAGGGCGCCCTTGGCGACAAGTTCAAAGATCCTGGGGAAATATTTCGAAAGCGTGTTTGCTGAAGCTCCCTGAGAGAAGAAGTTGATGTTTGCTCCCAGATAGTCTATCTCTTCCTGAAATTTATCTTTAGGAATTTCTGAAGTTCCATTACCCAACAGGGAACCCATCAGGCTGGCCAGCCCGGCTTTTTCCCCTTCAAAAATAGGAGGATTGTCCATGGTCAGGGTCATGTTTACCCGTGGAAGTTTATGATTCTCAACCACCAGGACCTTCAATCCGTTCTTAAGGGTGAAGGACTCAGGTTTTTCTAAATTTATCTTTGGTGCAGGGCCCGGTTCAGGCATTTGGCTGCGATCGATCTGGGCCTGGACCCCTACTGAACACAGAAACAATACTGCTAATGCAATTATCTTATTTTTCATTGTATTTTTCTTTTGGAATATTATTCAGATGCTTTTTTTGGAAGGTATTCCAGTTCCAGACGCTGGTTCGGGTTCAGGTATTTCTTGGCAACCTCCTGAATCTCTTCCCTGGTGATGGAACGGTAGATGTCGATCTGCTCATTGATCAGGTCGGTATCTCCATAAAGCATCTGGTAAGTCGCAAGTGAACCTGCAATTCCCTGAATGCTGCTGTTGGCGTTCACAAATCTGTTCTCAAAGGTATTCTGAAGTTTTTCGTATTCCCTCTGGCTGATAAGTTCGTTCTGTAGCTTTACGATCTCCTCGTCGATCTCCTGCTTAAGCGTGTCAAGGGAAGTTTCCCCTAACGGAAGTGCAAGGATCACATACGTACCGTAATCCTGCTGCCCCAGATTGATGGCTGCCACCTCAAGGGCCTGCTTCTGGTCGTCAACAAGTTTCTTGTACAGTCTGGAAGATTTCCCGTCTGAAAGGATGGAAGAGATCATATCCAGCACATAAGCATCTCTTTCAGTAAATGCAGGAGTCCTGTACCCTAAAAGCAGGGCAGGGATCTGGATATTGGCATCGTAAGCTGTGGCTTCAATGGTTTCGGTGATAGGTTCTTCCTCAGGGAAATCTCTTGTCACCTCTTCCCCGGCAGGGATAGGTCCGAAATAATCCTGAATCATTTCTTTGGTCTCCTCAATGTCTATATCCCCGGCTACTACCAGAGTAGCGTTGTTGGGCACATAATAGATATCAAAGAACTGCTTGAACTCCTCAAGAGTGGCGGCATCCAGATCATCCATATAGCCTACGTTCGGATCTTTGTAAGGATGTTTTTCGAAAAGATTGGCGAAGATCTCGTTGATGATGTTCCCGTAAGGCGTGTTGTCGTAACGCATTCTGCGCTCTTCCTTTACCACCTCATTCTGGGTATCCACCCCTTTTTGGCCTATCACCGGGTGAAGCATTCTTTCTGACTCCATCCATAATCCCAGTTCAAGATTATTGGAAGGGAATACTTCGTAGTAGTAGGTTCGGTCGTTCGATGTATTGGCATTATTGCTTCCTCCATGGGAACTCACAATTTTAAACCATTCCCCATTCCCGATATTTTCAGTTCCCTCAAAAAGCAGGTGCTCGAAAAAGTGCGCGAACCCGGTCTTCCCGTTGATCCTGTCTTTTCCTCCTACCTCATACATTACTGAAGTGGTTACCACCGGTGCGGTATTGTCCTGATGCAGAATTACGTGCAGCCCGTTGTCCAGGTCGTACTCCGTAAATTCCACCTCCTGCGCTACTCCCGTCAGTCCAAGGAACAAGCCGAAGGCAGTCAATTTAAATTTGTTGATCATTTTAATTAGAATTTTATTAAGATTGATAATAAGTAGGGGAAAATAAGGATTTGTTACAGGAATTCACAAGATTTTCTCCTGCTGAGATAATAAAGCCACATCAATATCATTCTAAATTAACACTGCCTTAAGGGTATAATCATTTGTTTTTTTGGAAATTTATGGAACGAATCAATAATCCAACTCATGAAGAAGTCTTCCATCCCCATACTTTATGGAGTTTATATCGCCATAGGACTTATTGCCTATTTTCTGTTGCTGTCATTGTTCGGGCTCCATAAATACCCCGCATTCAGTGTGCTGAACATGCTGATCACTGCAGCGGGAATGTTTCTCGCGATTAAGAAATACAGGGCTGAGAAAGGTGGAAAATATAAATACCAGAAGGGATTTATGGTAAGCATGGTGACTGGATTTGTGGCTACCATCGTCTTCACCGCCTTCTTTGCCATTTACACCACCGAACTGAATCCGGGCTTTAAGGAAGAGCTGATCACCATGTGGGAAACCGATTATTTTGTTCCCATAGGTATGCTGGTATTTACGGTGGCCCTCATGGGATTTGCCACCACTTTCGTGCTTTCCCTGGCTTTCATGCAACTGCTCAAGGACAGCTGGAACACCAAGGATGCGGCAAAGCATACCTATTAAAATTACAAAGCCTTTGCGAATTAATTAATTAGGAGTATATTTGCACCCGCTTGAAAAATACAAGC